>BQJH01000043.1 GCA_021604605.1 Hyphococcus sp. | reverse complement strand
GCTACTCAAAAGGTAAGGGTGGCTCCATGCACATGTTCTCCAGTGAGAAGAAATTTTATGGCGGGCACGGCATTGTCGGCGCGCAAATTCCGCTTGGCGCGGGTTTGGCGTTCGCCAATAAATACCGCGGGGAACCGAAGGTGAGCCTGACTTATTTTGGCGACGGCGCCTCTAATCAGGGCCAGGTCTTTGAAGCAATGAATATGGCGCAACTCTGGAAGCTGCCTGTCGTCTTCATTATTGAGAACAATCAATACGCCATGGGAACGAGCGTAACGCGGGCGCATTCTGAAACGCACCTTTATCGGCGCGGGGCCTCTTTTGGCATTCCTGGTACGGAAGTTGATGGGATGGACGTTCTGGCCGTGCGTGAAGCTGGGCGGGATGCGATGGAGCATGCCCGTTCGGGCCAGGGGCCATACGTTCTTGAGATGAAGACCTATCGCTATCGTGGTCATTCGATGTCTGATCCGGCGAAGTACCGCACACGCGATGAGGTCGACGATATGCGCGAGCATAATGATCCGATCAAGCGCTGTGAACAGCGCATCAAGGATGCAGGTTATGCTGACGATCAAATGCTGAAAGATATCGATAAGGAGATCAAGAAGATCGTCAAGGAAGCAGCGGACTTTTCGCAGGAAAGCCCTGAACCGGAACCACACGAACTTTATACCGATATTCTGGCCGAAGCGGGATAAGCGGCTCTTTACCTCTGGCGGCGAATGGCGCCACATCTAAGTGATGATCAGCGCGCAAGAGCATAAATCAAAACCAACTATGATCCTGCATGTATTTCCGTCATTTGGTTATGGCGGACAACAGACGCGATTTGCAGCGCTTGCGAACGGGTTCGGTGATGAATTTTCTCACATCGTTCTTTCATTGGACGGCGACATGGCGGCGCAGTCGCTTGTGCAGGATGCTGTTGCTATACAGTATAAAGAGTTTCTTTTAAAAAAATCATCAGGCCTGAGCGCTTCGAACTTCATTAAACTCCGGGCTTTATTGCGTGAGGCAAAACCAGACCTCCTTTGCACTTATAACTGGGGCTCACTGGAAGTAGCACTTATCAATCGATTTGGATTGAAGGCGCCTCACATTCATTTTGAAGACGGATTTGGCCCGGATGAAAGTATAGGCAAGCAAAATACGCGGCGTGTCTTCGCGCGCCGTGTTTTTCTGTCAGGGGCGAGCGTCATTGTCCCGTCAACAACGCTTGAAGAACTGGCCAAAAATGTCTGGAAGTTGAAAGAAAAATCTGTTCTTCGAATAACGAATGGTGTGGATTATGAGCGCTTTCAAAAACCGTCAGCCCAAATAAAACAGCAGATTGTTGTTGGATCGGTTGGCGCCCTGCGGCCAGAAAAGAATTATGGACGTTTGATTAGTGCGTTTGTTCAGGCTGATCGCCGTAAGAAAGCGACCTTAAAAATTATCGGCGAAGGACCTGAGCGCGGCGCCCTCGTAGAGGCAATGAATGAGAGCGGGCGGATGGCGCATATAAATTTGCCCGGCGCCACGGGGACGCCTGAGCTTTGCTATCAGGAGTTTGATGTCTTTGCATTGTCGTCTGACACTGAGCAGGCGCCCCTGAGTGTGATGGAGGCGATGGCGGCGGGGTTGCCTGTGCTTTCAACGAATGTTGGCGATATTGCTGCCATGGTGTCGAGTGAAAATCGCGCCTTCATCACCCCCCTTGGCGACGAAGACGCATACGCCACAGCGCTGACACATCTTCTTGATAATTCAGATGCGAGAGCGACACTCGGCGCGGCAAACCGCCGGAAAGCAAAAGAGGCATTTTCTATTGAGCGAATGATAGAGCAATATCGGGCTCTCTTTCGAGTGAAAGTATCTGGCCGTGGTTGAGGTTTCTGTCAGGCCAATAACGGACAAGGCGACGTTTGTCTCCGCATGGGCTGATTTGTATGAACGCGCGAGCGCAACCTCATTCTTTTTATCTCCCGCCTGGATGGGCGCGTGGATTGAGTGTGCTGCGCCGATAGCGAAACTTTATTGTGCAGAAGGCATTGAAGAGGGGCGCGTCAAAGCGCAGGGCATATTCGGTGAGCCGCTGGGGCGCCATGCTATCACTTCACTGCGAGAAATCAGGCTTCATGAAACGGGAAATACACAGCTGGACAATATCTATATCGAGGAAAATGATTTTTTGATTAGTGATGATGCGGGCAGTGATGTGCGTAAAGCCATGCTCGCGGCAGCTGCCGCCCATTTCGCGCGTTATGATTCAATTGTATTTAGAAATACGATGCCGCAGCTTGCTGATGCGTTAGAAACATGGAGCAAGGGTAAGGACGAGTGGGTTTACAAAGAGATTGCCGCGCAATCAGATTACCGGGTTGATTTGACCGACGCCGATGATGGAGACGGGTTGTTGCTCGCGTCATTTAGTTCATCATTGCGCGCTAACATTCGCCGATCAATCCGACTTTATGAGGCGCGTGGTCCGCTCTCAATTAAAATTGCAGCCAGTCCAGAAGAAAAAGCTTCTGCATGGAGCAAGTTGATTGACCTTCATGAGGCCCGCTGGCGACAGCAGGGGCAGTCAGGCGTTTTTGCAAATGACCATCTCATGAAATTTCATGAGAGTTTGCAAAAAATGGCGCCGGAGAAAATTAGCCTTGCAGAGGTTTTCTGTGGCAATGATGTTGTGGGCGTTCTGTATAATTTCCTTCATGAAGGCGCTGTCATCAATTATCAAACCGGTTTTAAGATGGAAGATGATAACAAGCTGAAGCCGGGATTGCTGTCACATGCGTTAGCTTGCGATCACTATCGAAAACAGGGCTTCAAGCAATACGATTTTCTGGCTGGCGATGATGAGTATAAGCGCAAATTTGGCAAAGAAACCCACCAGCTGAAAACGATTGCTCTGGAACGCCGCTCGTTACGCATGAAAGCGCGCAACTTTCTCAAAGCGTTGCGTTAAGTTGAATAATCAAGGCGCAAGAATGCGTCGAACATAATCACGCTCCAAAGTTCTTGAGCGTAATTTTTGCGCCCGGTATTATGAGCGTCAATCATATTTTCCACTGCTTCAATGTTCACCAGGCCACATTCTTTCCACGCGGCTGATGATCGTAGTCGTTCAAGCAGGTTATTGCTATTTGCGCTTAGCCATTTTGTAATCGGCATATCAAAGCCACGTTTTTTTCGGTTAATGTGGTCATGGCCTAGCCGTGGTGTGAGAGCTTCTTTTAATATTCTTTTTTGCGTACCATTTTTGATCTTAAAACTGGTTGGCAATGTTGCGCACCACTCCACAAAGTGATGATCCAGCATTGGCGGGCGCACTTCGAGAGAATGTGCCATGGATGTTCTATCAATTTTTGTCAGCATACGGCTGGGCAACCACGTCAAAAAATCGACATGTTGAGCGGATGACAAACTTTCTGTTGTATTTGCACTAGCAATAGCATCAGAAATAACGTTTTGCGGATGGTAGTCGTCTAATACGTTTTGTAAGTCTGAACTCAGGAGAGAGGTGGCGTTCGATGCAAGATTGATCGCGCTTGCTGCCGCATATCCGTTAGCTGTGGATTGCCCAAGGGCTTGAAACGTCGTTTTAAACCGTAAGGGACGAGGCGCCCAATCGAGCTTTGGATAGAGCGCGCCGGCAGAGCCAAAGATCAACTGCCGCAACCTCAAAGGCGCCATGGACCGTAGGCGCTCTTCACCCAGGAAAAAAGCATAGCGCCTATATCCTGCGAATAGCTCATCACCGCCATCGCCTGAAAGGGCAACCGTTACATGCTTTCGTGCAAGCTTGGAGACGATAAAGCTTGAAAAGGCGGCGCTGTCGGCGAATGGCTCATCAAAAGCGGCTGCGACATCATCAATAATATTGCAGGCGTCGATATCGGCGGTTTCTTCAAAATGCGTCGCGCCAAATTTCTTTGCAATTTGTCTTGCGGGCGCGCGTTCATCATGAGTTTCTTCATTAAAACCGATGGTGCAGGTGATGGGAGACTGACCCGTCTTACTCATGGCTGAAACGATGCCAGCGGAGTCTACGCCGCCTGATAAAAAAGCGCCGAGAGGAACGTCCGACACCATCTGTGTTGATACGGCGTCATCCAGGCGCTCACGCAAATCCTCACATGCTTCTTCAAAACTTAGCGAGTGATCCGGTTTGAACTGAGGGCGCCAATAACAGTTTAACTTTGGGGAGCAACCTGGTCCGGCGATCAAAGTATGCGCTGGGGCTAGCTTATGGATATCTTTGTAGATCGATTTTGGATCGGGAACATAACCATAGAAGAAATAATCAGCGACGGCTTCAGGACTTATTTTTGCGGAGATTGCGCCAGACGAGAGCAGGGCGCCAAGTTCAGAAGCAAAATATAAAAACCCGTCTTCAATTTCGGTGTAGTAAAGCGGCTTTTCTCCTATGCGATCGCGCGCGAGGATTAGCCTTGATGCTTCTTTGTCCCAAAAGGCCAAAGCAAACATGCCGCGCAGTTCACTGATATAAGTAGCGCCGCTTCGCGCCAGTCCTTCGGCTAACACTTCCGTGTCTGAGCGTGTGTTTAATACTATTCCGCTTGCTTCTAATGATTTTGCAAGGCTGCGGTAATTATAGATCTCTCCATTATAGGAAAGAACGCCTTTTTCAGACTGTGTATGAAAAGGTTGAACGCCGCCTTGTTTATCAATGATCGCAAGGCGCCGATGGCCAAGGCCGATACCAGGTTCAATAAAAAACCCTTCACCGTCCGGGCCGCGATGGGTGAGGGCCGTTGTCATGCGTGTTAGAGCGTCGCGGTTAATATCGCGCGCGGCTTTTAGGTCAATAATCCCGGCGACGCCGCACATCGTTATCGTCCGCTATTGCGAGATAACCACGCATCAAACTCTTCAACTTCACTCGTGAAAGCACGGATGGCAGTTACAGCTTCCTGCGGCGCTGTTGAATATGACGCGGCAAGAATAATGACTCCACCGGAGGGATTGTCGCCGCGAAGTTTGGCTTTCATTTGAGCGAATTTAACCTCTAGCGGGTTGAAGTAAATTTCCTGATCGAGCCAGTAGCCGGTTAATGTCGCAAGCTTGCGGCGATTGGGCCCTGTGAGCAATGAAAAATTAGCGGTCTCTGACTGACCAAATAAATAAACTGCGTCTTTGTGTTGACCTGCGAGGCTCCAATAGCGTCCGTCCCAGCTTCGGTTTGAGGTCGTTACCAGTTCTGCGTCAGCGCGATCATGAGTGATATACCCGACCGAAACATAAACTGTGTGCGAGGTATTTTTATACGTGGCGCCAACAGTGCGGTCGGTTGAAGACAGCCGAGCCTGCCAGTTTTGCGGCGGCGGTAAGATGCGCCAGCCCGGTGCGTTGAATAAGGTCAAAGCGGCGGGGGTTTCCCGGTGAACTGGTCGCTCGACCAGCATCGAGGTATAAATTGCAAGAAAAACCAATATGGCAAGTGCCGGGACAGCTGACCAAGGCGATGGTTCGTTGGTTTTTTCAACCTCTGCTGTGCGCCATTCATTGGGCGTTTTATCCGCGAATTTTTGGCCGACCAAAACCAGAACCAAAAAGATCAATGCGTAGAAAAGCCAGCCGATTAAAACATGGTCAGGGCCGATCGCCCATTCTTTGTTTGTCAGTGTCGCAATCAGCACCAGCAAAAAGGCTCGAACGCCATTAGCAATCACTGCCACCATGAGCGCGAACGCAAGAAATGAAAACCGCTTGGCCCAGGATGCAAATGACAAATATGCGTAAAGGGATGAGATCATCATGGCGGCGATCAAAAACCGCAATCCGGCGCAGGCTTCCGCCACAGTAAAGTCACCAGCCGGTGTCGTGATGATGTAGCCATCAAGAGAAACCGGCATCTGGATCGCTGAAAGTAATGCGATAACTATTTCCGCCGTCGCTGTTTGTAGGGCGGGGATGATCGTTTCGCCAAACGGGATCATAAAATAGAGAAACAACAGTGGGAACGCCCAGCGTTGAAGCGAGCCTGCGCCGTATACAATGCCAACCATGCCGATCAACAAAGTGATGAAGCCTGCTTGTTCAGTCAGTGCGATACCGGCGGCGCGACTGAAAAGCCAAAGCGCAGCGCCAAGGATCACGATCAAGTAGCCCGGTAGGCTTGAGCCGGATGGGGCAACGGATTCGTTTGTTGTTCTGATCATCCACAACGCAATGGGCGCTACAAAAAATCCATGATGAAATGAGGAAGATGTCGCCCATGCTTTGACCATGATAAAGGCCGTCGGGTGAAGCAAAATAACCGCCGCCAACACCAGGACAACGTACGCCGCGCCGGGCGTTACGTTGAATTCAGAATCTTCATGTTCAGCAGCAAGTGCGGCCATATTCTTCCGGCGTTCCGTTTGGCCGCCAGACTATGCTTTTTGCATTTCCGCTTTGTTAACCAAGGTCTGGTGGTTTTCTAACGGTTCTGGCGTCCTTCAATCAATGCCTCGACAACGCCCGGGTCTGCAAGTGTGGACGTATCGCCGAGTGAGCCATAGTCGTTTTCTGCGATTTTTCGCAAGATACGGCGCATAATCTTGCCTGAGCGTGTTTTCGGCAGACTTGGCGTAAAGTGCAGAATATCTGGCTTCGCAATGGCGCCAATCTCCTGTCGGACTGTGTCGTTTAACTCTTTGGAAAGATTATCATCCGCTTCAATGCCGTCCATCAGTGTGACGTAAGCGTATATGCCTTGGCCCTTTACGTCATGGGGATAGCCCACTACGGCGGCCTCCGCGACTTGTGGGTGGGCGACGAGTGCGCTTTCCACTTCTGCTGTTCCCATTCGGTGTCCTGAAACATTGAGAACGTCATCAACCCGGCCGGTGATCCAATAATATCCGTCCGCGTCTCTCTTGGCGCCGTCGCCAGTAAAGTAATATCCCGGATAGGTCTTAAAATAAGTGTCGATAAACCGCTGATGGTCGCCGTAAACAGTTCGCATTTGTCCGGGCCAGGAATCAGTCAGGATGAGATTGCCTTGTGCTTCGCCTTCCAAAAACTTGCCGTCAGCATCAACGAGTGCGGGAGAAATGCCGGGAAGGGGAAATGTCGCCGAACCCGGTTTTAAATCCGTTGCGCCGGGCAGGGGCGAAATCAACACCCCGCCGGTTTCAGTTTGCCACCACGTATCGACGATAGGCAACTTACCATCACCCACGACATTATGATACCAGAGCCAAGCTTCAGGATTGATAGGTTCGCCAACGGTGCCGAGCAACCGTAGAGATGAGCGGTCAGTTTTTTTTACCAGCTCGTCGCCATCGCGCATTAATGCACGGATCGCCGTTGGCGCCGTATAGAAAATATTGACATCGTGTTTTTCAACCACCTGCCAAAAGCGTGATGCGTCAGGGTAGGTCGGCACTCCCTCGAACATCAATGTTGTCGCGCCATTCGCCAGTGGTCCATAGACAATATAGGTGTGCCCGGTGACCCACCCGACATCAGCCGTGCACCAATAAATTTCACCGGGGCGGTAATCGAACACCATTTCATGGGTGTAAGCGGCGTAGGTTAAATAGCCGCCTGTGGTGTGCAGAACGCCTTTAGGTTTTCCCGTCGACCCGGAAGTATAAAGAATGAAAAGCGGATCTTCCGCATTCATTGTTTCGGCTTTGCAGTCGGGGGAAACATCGTCGCGCGCCTCGCCATACCAGTTGAGGTCACGCCCGGCTTTCATGGAAACATTGGCGTTTGTTCGTTCAACAACCAACACAAGGCGCATGTCTGTGCTGGTCTTTTCCAACGCCTTGTCGACATTTTCTTTTAGGGGAACGGTTTTGGCGCCGCGCAGGCCTTCATCCGCAGTGATGACCGCGACAGCGCCGCAATCATCGATCCGGCTTGCGAGCGCATCAGGAGAGAAGCCGCCGAAGACCACAGAATGGACCGCGCCGATCCGCGCACAAGCGAGCATCGCATAGGCGGCTTCCGGGATCATCGGCATATAAATAACGACCCGGTCGCCGCGATTGACTCCGCGCGCTTTTAACAGGTTCGCCATGCGACAAGTTTCTTCAAACGCCTCGCGGTAAGTGATTTTCTTATCAACGGAAGGATCATCGCCTTCCCAGATGATTGCGGTGTCATTCGCGCGTTCCGGTAAATGCCGATCCAGGCAATTGGCGCAGGCATTGAGTTCGCCATCGTAAAACCATTTGATGTGCAAATCATCGGCGGCGAAAGAAACGTCTTTCACGGCGGAAAACGGTTTTATCCAGTCTATTCTTTGCGCGACGCCAGCCCAGAACGCTTCCGGGTTTGTGTTTGCCTTTTGCGTTAACGCTTGTGCCTGCTGCGCAGTCGTGAGGGTTGTTTCAGCAACGGCCTCATTTACTTTGAAAAGCATATCGCCTGCGGTCATGAAAAGCTCCTGAACGTGCCATCTCCCCACCGTTTCTTGAAGCAGAAATAGCGCCGCTGCGGCTTGGCGGAGTCTGGTTTTTTTTTATGAACTAGCCAGAAATATGAACGAGGCAGCGGCTTGAATCAATTATTGATTGAGCGGCCAGAGGAAGCGTCTGAGACGCACTGCGCTAAAGGCTTACTGCGGGAGAGCTTTTTGATGTTCTGCTTCTGAGACAACAAAGCAGGAGATTTTCTTCTCTTTCAGGCCCTGACAAGCTAGAGCGGCTTCAATCTCAGAAAGTTGGATAAATCGGGCCCGATATAAAATAGCGCCGTCCGCCTGATTGATGGGCATGACGGCTCTGGCGCGGCCTGTCATTTTGCCGATCATCGCGGCTTCTTCCAACTCCGTTTGCGCCATTTCCTTGGTGGAGTAAGCGCCGATCTGTACGTCCCAGGTGAACTCATTAAGAGCTTGCAGATCGCCCTGGCCGATAAATCCTTGATCGATGTCAAAAGAGGCCATCTTGGTGCGTTCAAATTCATTGAAGTCATCTGTGTCTGCCGCAGCGATGAGCGCGCCTAAGCGATCATCCAGTGCTGGCGCCGCCTGGTTCTCAGGAGACCGCGCGGTTACCAGCATCATGGTTTCCTGCTCCAGCGTTTCCGCCATGGCGACAACTGGCGCTTCTTGTTTCATGCGGGCGACCAATGTTGGCTTTAACCGAGGGGCAGGCTTTTTACGGTGGAGCGCGGCAATCATCGCCGGTTTCTTTTTGATATTCGCAAATCCGGTGTTGAGGATAGAGCGCATATGTGTGTCTCTGGTCCGCGAAGAGCGCCCGCCCAGAACAACGCCGATCAAACGGTGGCCGTTCTTTTCAGCCGATGTCACCAGATTAAAGCCAGAGCGGCGCGTATAGCCGGTCTTGATCCCGTCCGCGCCAGCGTACGTTTTTACGAGTGAGTTATGGGAGCTGTAGGTACGGCCATTCCACTTGAAACTCTTTGCGCTGAAATAGGGGTAGTATTTCGGGAAATCCTGCATCACGCGCCGTCCGAGCGTTGCCATGTCTCTGGCGGTCGTCACCTGCTTTGAATTGGGCAGACCAGATGCATTCCTGAAGGTTGTGCGGCGCATACCCAATGAGCGCGCCTTTTGGGTCATCTTCTGGGCGAAACGCCATTCAGAGCCGGAAATGTGTTCTGCAACGACGACGGCGACATCGTTAGCTGATTTTACGACCAAGGCCTCAATTGCGGTTTCTACAGTGATCGTCGAGCCGGATTTTACGCCGAGCTTTGAAGGCGGCTGCCCAGAGGCGCGCTTGGATACTTTTAATTTGGATTTCAGGGTCAGGTTGCCGGCTTCGATTTCATCAAACAGCAAATAAAGCGTCATCATCTTGGTTAAAGAGGCAGGGTAGCGCCTTGCATTGCTGTAGCGGTCAAACAGGACATCGCCAGAATCGGCATGAACGACATAGGCGGCATATTTGGAGTTCGCTGTGGCGGGCGCAGTTAGCCCGGCGGATAACGCCAAGGTTAACAATAAAAACGCAACGCAACGAGTAACCACAGTCATAAAGCACCCTCGCTCAATCCAGCCGGGAATTCAATATTTCGAGAGGCGCCGCCCCAAAAAAATACAACCCTTGGCTCAGAAATCAGGCCAATCGAAAACATTGGTCCGACTTTCCCCGAAACTGAGCAAAGGCTGTGCCGCCCCGAGAGGCGACGGGCTCACTTTCGCCGGGAGCGGTAAATGGTTCGTTAATTATTGCTTTACCATTGTTACGGATATGAATATTTGTGCAGCGCAACATAATCCTTGACATTATCTGTCAAAACCATTATGTTGCATTGCACAATAACGGGAAATCATAAATTTCCACGTTAAATCAAATAATTAACTAGGAATCACCAAGGAAGCCCCTGATGACAACCACTAAAGAAACAGCATCTGAGTCAAATCCGTTTGAAGCTTTCACATTCGCCAGCCCAGATACTTTTAAACAAGGTTATGAGAAATTTGCTGAAGGCGTTTCTGCTTTTACAGATTTTCAAAAAGGCGCATTCGAAGCCATGACCGCCTCAACAAGCGCGTTCACGAAGGGCGTCGAGAAGCTTACGAGCGAGCAAGCAGCATTCACTAAATCGTTCTACGAGAATGGTATTGCGACAGCGAAAGCCGCTTCTGCTTCAAAGAGCGCTCAGGAAGCTCTCGACATCAACACTGAGTATTTCCGTGATGTTGTTGAGCAAAACCTTGGTCAGGCGAACAAAGTTGCCGAGATCTGGATGGAAACAACCAAGCAGACGGTTGAACCTTTAACAGTTCGCTACAGCGAATTGGTAGAAAAAATTCAGTCTTTCCGTCCTTAAAAACGGATTACATGTAGCGTAATCAATATGTTGCGTAAGAAAAGCCCGGCGGCTTCGCCGGGCTTTTTTATTGTGTGCAAATCTTTGTGAGCACCAAAAAGCCACAAAATATAGATTTGCTTCTTTTCAACCAAATAAGGTTACTTATTTTAGTGACTAAGCCGCGCTGCGTCGCAGCGAGGGTTCGATCGTGGAATGAATGGAAGAATGTCGGAAGATCAGGAAGATAATGAAAATGGTCAGGGCGTTGGTGTTGTCACCAAGACCGCGCCGAAGACCAAACGACCATCACTTTACAAAGTGATGCTCCTCAACGACGATTACACACCGCAGGAATTCGTGGTTTGGTTGTTGCAGGCCGTTTTCAAGAAGGATGCGGAAGAGGCCGTTCAGGTCATGATGCATGTCCACAATAACGGTGTCGGTATCTGCGGTGTTTATACGTATGAAGTTGCTGAGACAAAAGTCGCGCAAGTGATGGAGCTGTCACGGCGTAACCAGCATCCTCTGCAATGTATGATGGAACGGGAGTAGTCAGTGGCGTCTTTTAGTAAAAGTTTGGATGAAGCCCTTCACCGCGCCATTGCGCTTGCAACTGAGCGCGACCATGAGCTTGCGACGCTTGAGCATCTCCTGTTGTCCCTGACGGATGATCAGGATGCGGCCGCCGTCATGCGCGCTTGCAATGTTGATGTCGATCTCCTTCGCCGTCAGCTCTATGAGTTTGTTGAAAATGAGTTGGCTAATCTGACGCTTGAAAGTGAAGAGCAGGCTAAACCAACCGCTAGTTTCCAGCGTGTTATTCAGCGCGCGGTCATTCATGTTCAATCGTCGGGCCGCGAAGAGGTGACGGGCGCGAATGTTCTGGTGGCCTTGTTTGCTGAACGTGAGTCTCATGCTGCGCATTTCCTGCAGGCGCAGGATATGACGCGCTTTGACGCTGTTAATTACATCTCTCATGGTTTGGCGAAACGCCCAGGTGAAGCACAACCCCGTCCGCCTCGCGGCGCTAGCGAAGAGGCGGAACCGTCATCTAAGCAGCAAAGCGCGCTGGAAGCTTATTGCGTTGATTTGAATGTGAAAGCACGTTCCGGCAAAATCGACCCGTTGATTGGGCGTGATGCGGAAGTTGAACGGGCGATCCAGGTTCTTTGCCGTCGCCGCAAAAATAATCCTCTACTGGTAGGCGACCCTGGCGTTGGTAAAACCGCTATTGCGGAAGGTCTGGCGTTGAAAATTGTTGACGAAGAAGTGCCGGAAGTCCTCGCAGAATCAACGATTTATTCGCTTGATATGGGCTCGCTATTGGCGGGCACACGCTATCGGGGTGATTTTGAAGAGCGCATTAAGGCGGTTCTTAAAGAGCTTGAAGAACATGACGATGCGGTTCTGTTCATTGATGAGATACATACCGTTGTTGGCGCCGGGGCGACCTCTGGCGGTGCTATGGATGCGTCTAATCTTTTAAAGCCCGCATTACAGTCCGGCGCCCTTCGCTGCATGGGCTCGACCACTTACAAAGAGTTTCGCCAGCATTTTGAAAAAGATCGCGCTCTCGCACGGCGGTTCCAAAAAATCGATGTGGTAGAACCCAGCAAAGAAGATACGGTTAAAATTCTTACAGGACTGAAGCCGTATTTTGAAGAGCATCATAAGGTTGTCTATTCTGATGAAGCGATTGCCTCGGCTGCGGAACTTTCATCAAAATACATGACGGACCGGAAGCTTCCGGACAAAGCCATCGACGTTATTGATGAAGCGGGCGCCCGGCAGATGTTGTTTCCGGTTGATGAGCGCAAGAAAATCATTGGCACGGAAGAGATTGAGGATGTGATCGCCAAGATGGCGCGCATCCCGCCGAAATCCGTTTCCAAATCAGATACAGAACGCTTACAAAAACTTGGCGAAGACTTACGCCGTGTTGTGTTCGGGCAGGATAATGCGATCGATCAGTTGGCGGCAGCGATCAAGCTGTCACGTGCGGGCTTGCGCGAGCCGGAAAAGCCAATCGGTTCCTATCTTTTTGCCGGGCCTACGGGCGTTGGCAAAACTGAAGTTGCCAAGCAGTTGGCCTTGGCGATGGGTGTTGAGCTTATCCGCTTTGATATGTCGGAATATATGGAGCGCCATACTGTCTCACGGCTGATCGGTGCGCCGCCAGGCTATGTCGGGTTTGATCAGGGTGGTCTTTTGACAGACGCGATCGATCAACAGCCGCATTCAGTGTTGTTGCTCGATGAAATCGAAAAAGCCCATCCGGAAATTTTCAATATCCTGCTGCAAGTTATGGATAATGGTCAGCTGACGGATACAAACGGCCGCAAGGTCGACTTCCGCAATGTGATCATCATCATGACGACGAATGCGGGCGCAGCAGATGCAGCCAAATTTGCGATTGGTTTTGCCGGTGGTAAAAAATCAGATGAAACCGACGCTGCGATCAAGCGCATGTTCACACCGGAATTTAGAAACCGACTTGATGCGACAATCGCCTTTGCCGGTCTCTCCAAGCCAATCATCAATCGTATTGTTGAGAAGTTTGTTCTGCAGTTGGAAGTGCAGCTGGCTGACCGCAGTGTTACCTTTGAACTTTCTGATGATGCAACGCAGTGGCTTGCAGAACGCGGTTTTGATGATGAGATGGGCGCGCGACCATTGTCGCGGGTTATTCAAGAGCATGTCAAAAAACCGATTGCTGATGAAATCCTCTTTGGCAGTTTAAAAACTGGCGGTCTGGTCAAGGTCTTTGTCGATAAAAATGATAGCAGCAAGCTTGATTTTGAGTATCTGCCGGACCCGGATGATACGGGGCCAAAAGGTGAAAGCGATGGGGCAAACGTTCCCGCGCTTGTGGAATAAAAGAGCGGGCGGTTCTGGCTGCCCGCTATTTATCCAACAGTAATTGCCATCGTCAGGGTCTTTGACTGGCCCGGCGAAAGATAGTCGTCACCAAATTGACCGGGGCGATGAGTGATCGGCTCAAGACAGAAATATGGTTCATTCTCTGGCGCATAAACGTGCAATAAATTTGTATTGCTTGAAAGTGTGATATCGCCTGAACGCTGGCTGATAACCACATCACTTGTGGTCCCGATAAATGAATGGTCGAGCGTCTCATTTGGGAGCGCACGCCCATAAGAAAAATCCCACTCATCTGGAATTGGAGTTTGCCGCCCATTATCCTCGTTCGGAGGAATCCAAAGCTCAGTGGCTGTAAATTTAACGCGCGTTTCTTCGTGCCTATCGAAAAAAGGATGCAGCCCTAAACCCACCGGAATGGGTTCGCGGGCAGTGTTTAAGATCGTGAGGCTGATCGAGAACGATTTTTCCGATATTGAAAAACTTTGAGTGGCTTCAAATGAAAAAGGATATCCGCCCGGTCGGGGAATATACGCCGCGCTACAGATGAGTACATCTTTTGTGATGGACAGGGTTTCCCATGGCATGATCCATCCCTCGCCATGCAGAGCATTTTCGTTGTCACAGGCAGGCAAGGTTGGCGTCAAATTCCACGGGGGACCGCCTTGTGAAAAGCCTGACGGCAAACGACCAAAATAGGGAACACACGGAAAACAAGCCGCTTCCCGAGGGTCAAGCTGGAGAGCCTCTACCGATGGGCATGGCCTGAATATATTTACGCCATTATATTGCAACGCCAAGACCGCACAGCCTGCAGAGGGCTCGATCTTGGATTTATAATGATGGTTGGATAGTTCAATCATGAGCGCCGCCTAAACAGCCTTATACTATAGGCGATTCAGAGGCTGGTTAAAAACAACCGGGATAAAAATATGCTCCACACAATATTTGTATGGAGCATATCAGGGCGTGTTGAATAGATCTTGGGCAGTAGCCTATTTGTTCTTTTTCTTTTTTTTGTCTTTCTTCTTCTTATCTTTCTTATCTTTCTTCTTTTTCTTCTTTTTCTTCTTTTTCTTCTTTTTTGGTTTTTTGGGTTTGTCACCGGCGCTATCACCGGAGCCACTGCCATCCCCAGCGTCATCTCCGCCAGAACCAGACTCACCGGATCCGTCGCCTGATCCTGACCCATCATTTCCAGAACCGCTACCAGAACCTGCATCACCGCCGCCGCCAGCGCCGTTAAGAGGGTTTTCACT
>BQJH01000042.1 GCA_021604605.1 Hyphococcus sp. | reverse complement strand
TAAAGGCGCGCCGATTGTTATCCATGGCGCCAGCCTTGGGGCGCCGATTCGTCTGTCGGAACTTCCCGATTATATCCCTCAAGCAATCCTCGCCGTAGAAGACAGAAACTTCTATCACCATTTTGGTCTCAATCCGGTTTCTGTCTTGCGTGCTCTCATTGTGAATACGCGTGAAGGCGGTGTGGTGCAGGGGGGATCGACCATCACACAGCAGCTCGCAAAAAACATTTTCCTGAATGCTGATCGGACCATAAAAAGAAAAACTCAGGAATTTATTCTTGCTTTGTGGTTGGAGCACAAATTTACAAAAGACGAGATCCTGACGCTCTACCTCAACCGTGTTTATTTTGGCGCCGGCGCTTATGGGATTGATGCCGCCAGCCATCGGTATTTTGCAAAGCCAGCGCGGTCGCTTTCGCTTGGCGAGGCGGCGGTGCTCGCGGGATTGTTGAAGGCGCCGTCGCGTTTGGCGCCGACGAGTAATCCGGAGGATGCCGGGCGGCGCGGGCGGTTGGTGGTTGATCAAATGGTCGCCGCAGGTTTTTTATCTGCTGTTGAAGCGCAGGAAATTGTTGCAAAACCAATCAAGTTGACAACGTCTTCTGTTTATTCCGCTCCTTACTTTGTTGATCATGCGATGGCGCAGGTTCGAGCGCTGGTTGGCGATATCGATGCGGACTTGATCGTTTACACCACCCTTAACCCTGACATGCAGGGTGCTGCGGAACTGGGTTTGATTTCAGGCGTCGCAAGTGTCGGCGATAAATTAGAAAACGCACAAAACGCTGTGGTTATTCTCGATGGTGAGGGGGCAGTGCGCGCCATGATTGGCGGGCGAGATTATAGCGAAAGCCAGTTTAACCGCGCCGTTCAGGCCCGTCGTCAACCGGGTTCAGTTTTTAAGCCGATCGTATTTTTGGCTGGCGTCGAAAATGGTCTTTATGCAGACTCAATCGTTGAAGACGTACCTGTAAAAATCGGTAAATGGATCCCCGCCAATTACAAGGGCAAGTATTATGGTGAGGTGACATTGCGGGAAGCGCTGGCGCGGTCGCTCAATAGCGCTGCAATCCGCGTGCAGGAATATGTCGGTCGGTCGTCTGTTCGTAAAACGGCAAAGGCGATGGGTTGGCCTAATGATTTGACGCTTGGCCCTGCCCTTGCTTTGGGGGTTGATGAAATTTCTCCCATGCAGCTTGCCGGCGTATATGCGCCATTTGCCAATGGCGGGTATCGCGTGGCCCCGCATGTCATAGAAAAAATTACAACCAGTGACGGCGTTGTCATCTATCAACATTCTGGCGGGTATGTTGAGCAAGCTGCAGCAAAGGCATCAATTAATGAAGTCAATTCCATGCTTGAAGGTGTTGTAAGCTGGGGCAGCGGGCAAGCGGCGGAAGTTCCCGGCTATAAGACAGCTGGAAAAACAGGCACAACGCAAGATAGCCGTGATGCATGGTTTGCCGGTCATGTGGGCGGGCTTGTTGGTGTGGTGTGGGTGGGGCGCGATGATAATGCCGCTATGCCGGGCATTTCTGGAAGCGGCGCGCCATCTGTTATCTGGCGGGAAGTCATGGTGAGAGCTTTGCCACCCAAATATATCGCACCGCTGCAACCTATTATTGATGATCCAATTGCAGAGATGCTACAGTCTGGCGGGTGAGCCGTCACGAAGGGGCGTCCCATAAGAAAAGAGCTGTGAGCCGTTTTTGTTCAGCCAGGTTTCGGCGGCCCGGGCATCTACCCCCAAATCATTGACCTTTCGCCAGAAGGCTAGCGAATGATTCATGTGGATCAGGTGAACGCATTCATGGGCGGCAACATAGTCCAGCACTTCAATCGGCGCCATCACCAGACGCCATGAAAAGGCCAGCGCGCCGTCTGATGTGCAAGACCCCCATTTTGTGCGTGTGTCGCCAATGCGAATAGCCCGCCGTTCTTTACCCAACACCCTGCAATAATGATCCGCCCTCTGGCTCAGCTCGCTGCGGGCCTGGCGTTTCATCCAATCAACAAGGCGACGATTAAGGTGAGCCGCCTCTCCGCCAACGCGGATAACGGGGAGGTATTCGAGGTCTACCTCAATGGGCGCGCGCGGACCGCCCTGTCGTAAAATGGTGTGAGATACGCCCTTAAATGGCGCCTTCATCCCCTCAACGAACGGCCTCGCCTTTAGATTTTCGTCCAGTTGGCTGGCGATCCAATCAATGCGTTCCTTCGCGAAAGCGATTGCTTCTGGTACGGCGCGTTTGCTGGGGGAGGTGACAAGAATTTCCCCAGCTATGGGGTCTACCTTTAGAATCAACCGTTTGGCGCGTCGGTTGACGCGCGCCACAAGCGGGACAGCCTGGTCGCGGATAATGATTTGCGTTCGGGTAATATGATTTACGGACATGAGCCAGAATCGATACTAAACTCCTATCCTTACTGGTTTTGAAGAAAGATCAAATCTATTTTCTAAAACTTGTGATTTATGCGTGAAGGGTAGTGGCGAAAGAAGATGAGTGAGACGACGCCTAAAAAGAAATCAGACAGTAAACCGTCATCACTAACACCGATGATGGAGCAGTATTTTTCCATAAAGGAAAATTCTGGCGATGCATTGTTATTTTACCGGATGGGTGATTTTTACGAGCTATTTTTCGATGATGCGATCACAGCTGCCGGTGTTCTGGATATTACGCTAACTAAGCGGGGCCAACATGATGGCGATGGCATACCCATGTGCGGCGTGCCTTTTCATGCTTATGAGGGTTATTTGGCAAAATTGATCCGCGCTGGCTTTAAAGTCGCAGTCTGTGAACAAATGGAAGACCCGGCGGAGGCTAAAAAGCGAGGTTCTAAATCTGTCGTCCGGCGGGAAATTGTCCGAACGATTACGCCCGGCACGATCATTGAAGATGCCCTATTGGATTCGCGGTCAAATAATTTCTTGTCTGCCCTGGCTCTTTTGCATGGTGGTGAAGAAGCGGCGCTTGCCTGGGTTGATGTTTCAACCGGGGAGCTGTCTGTTCGTGAGACATCTACAAAAACAGTAACGTCGGATCTGGCGGAGATTTCACCGCGTGAGTTGGTATTGCCAGATTTGAATGATGACACCGAATGGCTTTCTTTGGTTTCTTCCATTTGCGGCGGCGATGCGCTCACATTTTCCCCGGCGCAATATTTTGATTCAGCAGCTGGACAGCGTCGCTTGTTGGAAGCATTTGATGTCGCTTCTCTTGAAGGGTTTGGAGAGTTTTCGCGGTGTGAGTGTGCAGCGCTTGGAGCGTTGCTGAGTTATGTGGAGCTCACTCAGGCTGGGCGCCGCCCCGCGCTATTGCCACCGCGCCGCTCTATGCAGAGTGAAGCCATGGCGATTGACGCTGCAACCCGGTCCTCACTTGAGTTAACGCAAACCCAAAGCGGCGCGCGCAAAGGGTCACTTTTATGGGCGATTGACCGGACTGTAACAGGCGCGGGCGCTCGCCTTCTGGCGTCTCGCCTAGCTGCGCCATTGACGGATATGCGGCGTATTAATGACCGGCTTGATGTCGCGGAGTATTTTGAAGGCAAGCCTGATCTGCGTGAGACGGTTCGTGATTTTCTAAAGAAAACACCAGATATCGCTCGATCGCTTTCACGACTTTCTCTTGATAGGGGCGGACCGAGGGACCTGACAGCTATACGCGATGCGCTGATAAATGCGCGTGAAATTGCAAAGTCAGTGAGCGATAACGCAACTCTTGATGCGCCGCCGCCATTATTGAGCAGGGCGCTAAGCGCTCTTGAAGAACGAGAAGGCGAAGGGTTCGCCGGGTTGATAAAAAAGTTGCGAGAGGCTTTGTCAGAAGACCCGCCAATGCTGACCCGTGATGGCGGTTTTATTGCGAAAGGATTTGATCCGGGATTGGATTCTGTCCGTGTGCTGCGTGATGAATCGCGCCGCATCATCGCTGGCCTTGAGGCTCAGTACCGTGAGGCAACCGGTGTGAAGGCGCTTAAAGTTCGCCACAATAATGTGCTCGGGTATTTTGTAGAAACACCGCCGACCCATGGCGACAAACTCATGTCGACACCTCACGATGAAATATTCGTTCATCGCCAGACATTGGCGAGCGCGGTCCGGTTTACCACAGGTGAACTTGCTGATCTCGATGCAAAGATCAGTCGCGCTCGTGATGAGGCGCTGGCGCGAGAGATTGAACTGTTTTCCGCTCTTGTGAATGACATCTTAGAGCGACGCGAAGCTATTGCAAAAGCCGGCTCAGCTTTGGCGGAAGTGGATGTTAGTGCGGCGCTCGCATCGTTGGCGATTGAAGAGAATTACGCCCGGCCGATCGTTGATAACACCATAGAATTCAAGATTGCAGGCGGGCGCCACCCTGTCGTTGAGCGCGCGTTACGAGCTTCGGGTGAGGCGAGTTTTATCGCGAATGACTGCCAACTAAGTGATGCAGATAAAGCGCAATTATGGCTGATAACAGGGCCTAATATGGCTGGTAAGTCGACGTTTTTGCGCCAGAATGCATTGATCGCAATTCTTGCGCAAATTGGTTCCTTCGTCCCGGCGCATTTTGCCCATATCGGCGTTGTTGATCGGGTTTTTTCCCGTGTCGGCGCTGCGGATGATCTGGCGCGTGGGCGCTCAACCTTCATGGTGGAAATGGTTGAAACGGCTGCCATCCTCAACCAGGCAACAGCCCGGTCTCTCGTTGTCCTTGATGAGATTGGACGCGGCACATCCACTTATGATGGTTTGTCAATTGCATGGGCTGCAGTCGAGCATCTTCACAATGACATTAAATGCCGAGGACTTTTCGCTACCCATTATCATGAAATGACAGCGTTATCGGACCAGCTTGATGGGTTGGTGAATATGTCCATGAAAGTGCGAGAGTGGAAAGGCGAGGTTGTGTTCCTTCACGAGGTCGGCGCCGGAGCGGCAGATCGGTCCTATGGCGTAGCTGTTGCAAAGCTAGCGGGGTTGCCCGCAAGGGTGATCGCTCGCGCAGAAGTGCTGCTCCATATGCTGGAAGAAGACAGGCGCGCTCATCTTGATGCGAGCCAACTGGATTTGTTTTCAGCGCCACAAAAGGTTGAACTAGAAATCCCTTCTGATTTGCTGGGGGAAGCCCTTGATGGTGTAAATCCAGACGCAATCAGCCCGAAAGAAGCGCTTGATATTGTCTATCGTCTCAAGACAATCAGAGAAGAGAAGTCCAACAATGAGTGATAGACAAGAGGCTTTGTTAACGCCCTATGTTGATAATGCGTTGACCTTGTGAATAGCCACTGCCTAAAACGTATCCTAGATGGCAAAAAACCCAACAACCAAAACTTCACGCGTTGATTTTGATCGCAATGCGTTTCTTGAAAAACTAGGCGTTGCTGTTTCAAAAGAGCGTGCCGGACAAAGCCATGGCGCTGTTGGTAAACATCTGCGCGAGAGTGTTACCAGCATGCGTCAGGCTGCTCTGGCGAGCTCCGACCGGGGTGACCGTGTTGCGCGGGCTTTGTCTCAGCATGTCGATGATCTGATTAAAGCGCTCTTCAAAGAGGCGCCTACACCGGTCTGTCGGACTGCCATATGTGCTGTTGGCGGCTATGGACGGCAAAAACTAGCGCCAGCATCAGACATTGATTTATTGTTCCTGCATGATGGTGAGGACGAAATAGCAGTGCGTCCGCTCGCAGATTTTATGCTGTATCCATTGTGGGATAGCGGGTTGAAAATTGGCCACGGTGTTCACACGCCCAAAAGTGCGATCCAGTTTGTTAAAGACGATATGATTGGTCGCACGGCCTATCTGGATGCGCGATTTTTATGTGGGTCGCGGGCGCTCTTTGATGAATTTCAAAATGGATACGACAAACTACGCCGCCGTACAAAAAACGAGTTCGTGGCGGCGAAACTGGCAGAGCAGGCTGAGCGTCAGACCTTGGCTGGCGAAACGCGTTATCTCGTTGAGCCTGACATTAAGGACGGCAAAGGCGGTTTGCGTGATGTGCAAACCATCCACTGGATTTATAAATATGTTTTCGGCGGCGGTATCGGCGAAAATAAAGCTATCAATAAAATTCTCGATACGGCAGAGCGGCGTGCTTTAGCAAAGGCGGAGCAATTTTTATGGTCCGTCCGTGTCCACCTACATGACATTCGAGGGCGCGCTGATGATCGGTTAACGTTTGATATTCAGCCCGACATTGCTGACCGCCTCGACTATGCAGACCGCTCAAACATGACAGCTGCAGAACGGTTGATGAGGCACTATTTTGTGACAACGGTTGAGGTTGGGCGGCTGACGCGAATCCTTTGTGCGAAACTGGAAGAAGAACGGACCAAACGTTTGCCGCATATTCCTAAATTCCTGCCAAAGGCGCTACAAAAGGATGAGGCTGCAGGAAAACCAAACTTACGTATCCGCAATGGCCGACTGGATTTTGACAATGCTGCAAAGGCAAGTCGTCAGCCGCGTGATTTTTTCCGCCTGTTTCGTGCATTTTCCAAGAACCAGAAAATTGATTTGCACCCGGATGCTTTAGCGCTTGTCTCTGAGCAAACCCCAAGAGTGACAACCAAGATCAGGCAAGACCCCAGTGTGGCTCAATTGTTTGAGGGCATATTAGTCAAGTCAGCTGAGCCGGAGCGAGTATTGCGGTTGATGACTGAGGTTGGCCTTTTGGGTAAGTATATTCCAGCCTTCGGGGCCATCGTCGGGCGTATTGATTATGGACTATATCGTCGATTTACTCTCGATGAGCACGTTTTGCGCACACTCGGAGTTCTTTCAACAATCAGACGGGGCGTTCTGGCTGAAGATCATCCGTTCGCCACAAAGATAATGAAAAAGACCAAGCGCCCACAATTGTATTTTATATCGTTGATTTTGCATGAGGCGCTGTGGTCAGTAAAGGATCGCTCATCAGAACGCTGTGAAAAACTAGTCCAGCGTGTGGCGCGGCGGTTGGGTTTGCAACCTGATGAGGCGTCTTTAGCGGCGTGGGGCGTAATAAATTTCCCCTCGATGATTAAAACAGCTGAACGACGAAACCTGACAGATGCGACGGCCATTGCAAATTTTGCTGAAAATGTTGGCTCGCGTGAACGGTTGGATTTGTTGCTGATTTTGTCTGTTTGCCATTTGAAAGTTGTCGGTGTTTTTTCATGGGATGAAGTGACGCGCCGTCAACTCACAGAGCTTTATGAGGCAACAAGCGCCTGGCTTGCAAAAGGGGAGGGGGCGCTGCAGTTGCGTCTTGATGATCGCGCAGAAGCGGCGCGACTTGAAACAAAAACCCGGCTGGCGGGGTGGCCGGATAATGAGAAAGAAAATTTCCTCGGCCGGTTAACCGGCGCCATGCTACGCTCTATTGATCCTGATATTATTGTCCGCTTTGCCTATTTGGTGAGGGCGGCGGAAAAGGATAAAGAAAATGCCGCCGTTACGGTGACGCCCCGTGATGACGATCTTGAAGCAATTGTTTACGCTGATGACCGACCCGGATTACTGGCTGATATTGCCGGGGCTATTGCGGCGAGCGGTCTGAGTGTGCGGTCGGTCCAGGCCCTGACGACCGATGATGGCAAGACACTTGATATTTTTGCCATCCAGTCAGCGGAAGGCTCCCCGATTAATGGCCCGGACCAGGTTCGTCGCCTGCATGGGTATTTGCTTTCCGCAGCGCGCGAAACACCGAAAAAGGCGCCAAATCTTAAACGGCGAATGGGAGACAGACGGCAGATTTTTTCTGTAGAACCTCAAGTTCGGATCGATATGCTTGCATCGCAAGACGCGACCGTGATTGAGGCGGAGGGTCTTGATAGGCCTGGGCTGCTTTATGAGTTGGCCGGGGCATTATCGAGATTGAACGTAACGATCGTGTCGGCTCATATCGCGACCTATGGCGAGCGCGCTGTCGATGCTTTTTATCTCAGAGATCGAGATAATCAGAAAATCATTGAGCCGAAGCTTCTTAAGCGGATAGAGAAAAGCGTTATGGCCATTCTTTCCTCTGGTTCCAGCCAATAAACCGCTTTATTGCGGTGTAACAACTAGGCGATCAGGTATAGGCGTTAAGGCCGGTCATGAGCGGTAATTTATTTAAATCACTGGCGACTGTCAGCGGCATGACAATGGTCAGCCGGGTGCTGGGGTTTGCCCGGCAGATATTGATCGCCGGGGTTATCGGCGCCGGCGGTAACCCTGTCGCTGATGCCTTCTGGGCGGCGTTTCGCTTGCCAAATATGTTTCGGCGCCTTTTTGCTGAGGGCGCTTTCCATGCGGCTTTCATTCCTTTGTTCCAGGGCAAGCAAGTTGGGGAAGGGCATGAAGAGGCCAAAAAATTTGCTGAAGAAGTTTTGGCTGGCCTTGTTTTTGTTCTGACCCTTTTGACGGCGTTGGTAGAAATTGCAGCGCCCTTGTTTGTTTACTTAATTGCAGCGGGGTTTGAGGACGATCCAGAGAAGTTTTCTCTGACGACGCTTTATACGCGCATCATGTTTCCCTATTTGATGATGATGTCGCTTGTCGGGCTGCTGAGCGGTATTTTAAATTCTCTCGGGCGTTTCGCGGTGTCTGCAGGAGCGCCGCTTGCCTTAAACATTTGTCTTATTACGGCGATCCTGCTTTACGCGAATGCAGATACGGAAATCACAGGGGCTGCTGCTGCCTGGGGCGTATTTGCCGGCGGGGTTGTGCAGCTTGGATTGTTGATGTTCGGCGCGATGCGGCAAGGGTTTTCCTTACGTTTGCGCATGCCAAAGCTAACGCCAGGGGTTAGGCGCATGGTGATGTTAGGTGCGCCTGGATTTATCAGCGCCGGGGCCATTCAGATTAATCTCATTATCGGGACAAACATCGCCAGCCGGGAGCCCGGGGCCGTTTCGTGGTTGATGAATGCAGACCAGCTCTATCAGTTGCCGCTTGCGGTCATCGGTATTGCGCTGGCGATTGTTTTGCTTCCGCTCTTGTCAAAGCGCGTGAAAGAAGGCGATGAAAAAGGTGCTGCGACGGCGATTAACCGTTCATTGGAAATTTCTGCCTTGCTTTGTTTTCCGGCAGCAGCAGCTTTCATCGTTATGGGCGCGCCAATTTGTGATGCGTTATTTCGCGGCCTCGCTGGCGATGCCCTATCTGTTGTGGGTGTGAATGGATCGGCATTCACCGAACATGATGTGGCAATGACGGGCGCCGCTCTCGCCATCTTTGGTTGGGGGTTACCCGCATTTGTGTGGCATAAGATATTTTCTCCGGCGTTTTTTGCCCGCGAAGACACCCGAACGCCAATGAACTATGCGCTCATTGCCATCGGTATTAATACTGTGTTGGCGTTAGCCCTGTTTCCTCATTTTGGTTTTCTAAGTGTTGCCTTTGCAACAGCGGTGGCTGCATGGGTTCAGGTAGGGTTATTGGCCCTGAAGCTTCATCGGCGCCATCAATTTCAACCGGGAGGGCGATTGGCTGCGCGGCTTTTTCGTATTGTTTTTGCGACCCTGGGGCTTGGGTTGTTCCTCCATTACAGTCTTGGGTACACAGATCAAATTGCTGTTTACTTTTGGGGTCGCGATTGGATTGCCATCGTTGCGTTGTCGGTGACTGGTATTGTGGTCTATGGGCTGCTTGCATTCCTTCTTGGCGCCGCGCGCCCTTCCGACTACAAGACACTGACTGGCAAGTCATAAAATAACCTGACGTACGAAAACAGAAAGAAATCAAAGCTATGAGCGGCTATCAGGGCCCTATGCGCGTATTATCTGGCATTCAGCCATCAGGCGGAATGCATCTTGGTAATTATTTGGGCGCGATCCGAAAATTTGTTGAATTGCAGCATCAATATGATTGTCATTTTTGTGTGGTTGATATGCACGCCATTACGGTCTGGCAAGACCCGGCAAAATTGCGCGAGCAGACATTCCACATCGCGGCGGCCTATCTTGGCGCGGGTGTTGATCCTGAAAAAGCGATCGTCTTCCATCAGTCTGGCGTTCACGCCCATGCGGAGCTCGCCTGGATTTTTAACTGCGTTGCACGGCTTGGGTGGCTGGATCGGATGACGCAGTTCAAAGATAAGGCCGGTAAAGACAAACAGCGTGCTTCTGTTGGTCTTTATACATACCCTGTCTTACAGGCCGCCGACATCCTTGTTTACAAGGCAACCCACGTACCTGTCGGTGACGATCAAAAACAGCATCTTGAACTTTCCCGCGACATTGCGGCAAAATTTAATCATGATTTCGATGCGGAGAACTTCTTCCCCCAAACAGAGCCTTTGATAAAAGGTCCTGGCGCCCGCATCATGTCGTTGCGTGATGGATCGAAAAAAATGTCGAAGTCCGATCCTTCAGAAAATGCATGTGTGTTTTTAGCCGATGACGCAGACACGATCATGAAAAAGATCAAGAAAGCGAAAACAGACCCGGAACCTCTTCCTTCCGAGTTGGATGGCCTAAAAGACCGACCGGAAACGGCAAATCTGGTTGGAATATATGCGGCCCTCTCAGGCCGAACAGACGAGGAAATTTTAAGAGAATTCGCGGGCAAGGGATTTGGCGTTTTCAAGCCCGCGCTGGCGGATTTGGTGGTTGAAAAAATATCGCCCATCGGGGGTGAGATGCGCCGCCTTGAGGCTGATCCCGCCTATCTTCAGAAGATTATGACGGCGGGCGCTGAGCGCGCTGGAATTATTGCTGACCAGACCGTTAAGGAGGTCAAGGAGATCGTTGGTTTCCTCGCCTAAGATGTTGTTGCGATAGTTTTTTCTGTGTCGCCGCTTCGAACGCCTTTATGGTAAATTTTTTTGAATTGTTAATGCTGTGGCGCGAAATTTAGTGCGGCGAACAGAGAGCAGCAATCAGGAGGCAGTCCCTTGGACGGCGCACAAAAAGACGTAAGGACAAAGCCTCGAAAGCAACCTTCCCGGCGGCCCAATCCGCTCATATCTCTTGTGGCGCCATGCTACAATGAGTCTGAAAGTTTGGGCCTTTTCCTCGACGCCGTGTTGGCAATTCTGAAGGGTAAAGATTTTCGCTTCGAGATTGTTTTTGTCGATGATGGGTCGAGTGATGATACGCGCGCGCAAATTATGCAGCTTGCGGATAAGCATCAGGAAATCAGTCTTGTGGCCCTGTCCAGAAATTTTGGGAAAGAGGCGGCGCTAACGGCAGGCCTTGATCATGCGCGCGGCGATGCGATCATTGTGATGGATGTTGATCTTCAGGACCCACCGGAACTTATTTCAGATTTTATCGCGAAATGGCGCGAAGGGTACGATGTTGTCTATGGCACGCGGGAAGACCGGCAAACGGACACATTTGCAAAGCGATTTACCGCGGATGGGTTTTACCGATTGTTCAATAAAATTTCGGCGATAAAAATACCGGAGAACACCGGCGACTATCGCCTGATGGACCGACGTGTTGTTGAGACGGTTAAACAGTTGCCTGAGCGCTCTCGTTTTATGAAAGGGTTATTCGCCTGGGTCGGTTATTCTTCAGCAGGCGTTTCTTACGTGCGTCCTGTCAGAGCAGCAGGAACGACCAAGTTTAATTTTTGGCGTTTATGGAATTTTGCGATTGACGGCATCGCCAGTTTTTCAACTGTGCCGTTGCGGATGTGGAGTTATGTCGGCGCTATCATCGCGACCTTATCTTTTATCTATGCCTTGATCATTGTGACAAAAACAATCATTACCGGGACTGATGTGCCTGGCTATGCTTCTTTAATCACGTTCATTTTGTTTTTTGGCAGTGTACAGATGATCTCCATTGGTGTTTTGGGGGAATATATTTCCCGCCTGTTTGTCGAGGTGAAGGGACGTCCGATTTATGTCGTCGACGAAACCTATGACGGATCTGCTGAAGATCGATGACTCCAGATTTTTGAGTGTAAATAATGCCTTTAATATCAATGCTTTATAATATATTGAACCGCATTCCCGTTTAGCCTGACTATAGAAGTATAACAGGACGAAACGGACACTTGCTGACAACAGCAGTCTGGGCGGCAGTTTTGACGACGGAGCGATTGCGTCGGTAAGGGCTGTGAAAAAGCGGGATAGTATTTCTATGACCAGAGGTGCGGCGCGGGTCCTTGATGAGTATCTTGCCGCCTCAGCGCGTGCGGGTGATCGTGTTGCGTTTGCGCGCCTTGCTGTGCGCTGGCAGCCAAAGTTACTTGCTCATGCGTACAGGTTAATGGGGGACATGGAATTTGCGCGTGATGTGGCGCAGGAAAGCTGGGGTGATATCGCAAAGGCATTGCCCCGACTGCGAGACAGCGCAGTGTTCCCAGCCTGGTCTTATCGGATTGTCACCCGCCGTGCTGCAGACGCCATCAAGCGCCTTCAACGCGAGAGAAAAACCAACGCGGCTTATGCTGCTGAACCGGCTGACAATGTAAGTACAACAGACGCTATGGAAGCAAGCGCTGATAGTAGCCCTCTAAATAAAGCGATCGCCGCCTTGCCGCCACAACAACGCGCGGCCATCGCGCTTCACTATAAAGAAGATTTGAGCATCGCGGAAATTGCCGCCGTGCTTGAGGTTCCGACGGGCACCGTCAAGACCCGTCTCATGCATGCGCGCCGTAAATTGCGCGATGCGCTGGAAGGAGGAAATTCCAATGAATGATCTTGATCGTCAAATCGAAGAGGCGCTTGATGCTGAAGACCGTCAGTTTCATCAACAGCTCGGTGAGCAGAATGTCTTTGAGCAAGCGCTCAGTGTTTATCAGGGTAAATTCCGGACAATTGCGGTGCTAGCGTCACTGGCTATGTTTGCGATGTTTGGCGGCGCCGTGTTTGCCGGGTGGAAATTTGTTCAAGTGTCATCTGGCATGCAAGCCTCAGCCTCTATCAGTGAAGCTCTGGCGTGGGGTGGTCTGACATGGTTTTTCATGATGGCGGTCGGTTTTATGAAGGTCTGGTTTTGGATGCGTATGGAGTCAAATCGCGTCCTGCGCGAAATCAAGCGGGTTGAATTACAAGTTGCCCGACTACAATCAAAACCGATTGCGTGATTGTGCTTTCAGCGGTAACGCTCAAACATCGCTGAAAAGGACCTGCACATGCGTATAGTGGTTGTTGTGATTTTATTTGTTGCAAGCCTTATTGCTTGCGGGAAAAAAACTGATGCGCGCCCCCAGTCAAATAAGGAGGCAGGCCAGCAGGTAGAGATAGCGCAACAGGGTGAGACTGTAAGATTTTCAACATATAACGTGTTCCTCAACCGACCGACGGAAGGGCAACTGGCCCAAGACCTTGCGACACCGGATAATCTGCAAGCCCAAAAGGTCGCCGAGATTATTCAGCGCGCAAGGCCGGACGTGCTCTTGCTGAATGAATTTGATTATGATGAAGCAGGGGTGAGCCTTCGTCTGTTTCAAGAAAATTATCTCGAAGTTAGTCAAAACGGCGCCGCTCCAGCGATCTATCCGCATGTTTTTTTTGCGCCGTCAAACACAGGGCTTGCCTCAGGTCAAGACCTAAACCGCGACGGCGTTGCTACGATGGCGTCAGGTTCGCGTGAATATGGCGGCGATGCGTTTGGTTATGGAGAGTTCCCCGGTCAATATGCGATGGTGCTTTTGTCAAAGTACCCGATCGCTGTAGATGATGTGCGCACTTTTCAGAAGTTCCTGTGGCGCGACATGCCCGGCGCTTTATTGCCCGATGATGCGGCGACGCCGGAGCCGGCAGACTGGTATAGTAAAGAGGCGCTTGCTGTTTTCAGGCTATCTTCAAAAAGTCATTGGGACATTCCAGTGATTATTGACGACGCAAAAGTCCATGTTCTGGCTAGTCATCCAACACCGCCAAGTTTTGACGGCGAGGAGGATCGTAATGGCAAGCGCAATCATGATGAGCTTCGTCTCTGGGCGGATTATATTTCTGGTAGCGACGTTGATTATCTTTACGATGATACCGGTGAGCGAGGGGGCTTTGGGACGGATAAGCGTTTTGTGATCATGGGTGATTTAAACGCTGACCCTAATGATGGCGGGTCATATCCGAATGCGATTGATCAACTCCTGGACTCTCCGCTGGTTTCGCAAGCTCCGGCGCCAGCAAGTGTTGGCGGAGAAAAGGCGGCGATACTTCAAGCGGGCGTCAATAAAGAACATAAGGGTGCAGCGTCAGAAGATACAGCTGATTTCAATGATGACCCAGAAAAGGGGATCGGCAATTTGCGTCTGGATTATGTATTGGCCTCAAAGTTTGGATTGCGGGAGGTCGCTTCCGGCGTTTTTTGGCCAGCACCGGCTGAGCCGCATCATAATTTAATTGGCTCTGGTTTTCCTGTGGAAAGTTCTGATCATCGCCTTGTCTGGCGAGATCTGGAAATCACGGCAGACTAAATTTACGACCTAAAACGTTGTTGCAAATAGCTTCCTGTGGGGACCAAATCCGGCATGCTTCATACCGTCAGAATTCCACGCAAAAGCGATTTCGCCGGTTTTGGATACAGAAATCACACCACCATCCCCGCCAAGCTGGGCAACATCTTTGATCAAGCCGTCTGCAGCTTCTTGCAAACTTACGCCTTGATAGCGCACACGGCTGGCAACGTCCTGCGCGCCGCCAGCGAGGATGAAATATTCACCAAGTCCTGTGCATGATGCGGCGACCGCTTCATCGGCCCAAGTGCCGGAGCCGATGAGGGGTGTATCGCCAACACGGCCTTCAAGTTTACCGAATACGCCGCCGGTTGATGTGGCGGCTGCAAGGCGTCCGTCGCGATCAAGGGCGACAGCGCCGACCGTACCGTGGCCGAGTTCTGCTTGCGTCATTTCTTCCGGCAAAACTCCAATAGGTACGACGTAGTAAGTTTCAGGATTATCGACAAAGTCAAACTGACGATTGCGACAGAAATTTTCCGCACCGAGGCCAGCCAGCATGACATGCGGAGTTTCGTCCATTACGG
>BQJH01000041.1 GCA_021604605.1 Hyphococcus sp. | reverse complement strand
GGGACAATGGTGAGGAAGAAGCGGCGGCGGGCGCGTCTGTTGGCGGGGCTCAATAATCGGGAACTCCGTGAAAACCGCATAAAGCCTTGCTTTATAAAGATATCTTTCAAGAAATGAGGCGAAAACGCACCTAAAACTTGTATTTCTTTGATTTCATCTCTATGTGAGCCCCCGTGAAGTAGTCTTTCACCGAATTCTCTAACGCCTACTGCAGGTCGATGGGTTTCACTAAAAGATCGAACTGCACCAAGGCCATCGCACTCTCGCGGATGGTGTTACTAAGGAGAAAACGGATGGCTAACGGCACCGTAAAATGGTTTAACGCAACTAAAGGCTTCGGCTTCATTCAACCTGACGCTGGCGGCAAAGATGTGTTCGTACACATTTCTGCAGTACAACAGTCCGGTCTTTCTGGCCTCAACGAAGATCAGAAAGTATCTTACGAGTTGGAACAAGGCCGCGACGGCAAAGAATCAGCGACAGACCTCAAAGCTCTATAAGTTGATTTTTGCGCAAGCTTAGTTTGCGTTCTGAGACATAAGACGGCCGCTTGGATATGTTCCAGGCGGCCGTTTTTCATTCATCGGGTATAAACTTGCGCCCTACCTGCTCCCGGTGCTGCTGTTTCCTATTCTCTCGTTGGCTGCTGCGGCTGAATAGCGCGGGGCCAGAGGCCTCGGGCGCTTGGATTTTCGCCCCGCCACAGTATAGAAAACGGGATAAATACCGGGACTATTTCTATAATTAGGGGCTCCTCATGGCTGGCGCTGAAGTCAAACACGAATATCACCTCGTTAATCCATCTCCGTGGCCGCTGGTCGGCTCGATTGCGGCCGCGATTATGATGATCGGCGCTGTGACCTGGATGCATTCCAGCGGCGGCGGCAGCGGCCTCATGCTTGGCGGTGTTGTGACCGACGCTAATGGCGTTGCATCCGGCAAATGGCTGACGCTGAGCGGCCCCTCGATTTTCCTGCTTGGCTTTGCCGGTATCCTGATTACGTTCATTGGTTGGTGGCGCGATGTCATCAAAGAAAGTTTGACGGGCGAAAACACGTCAACGGTTATTCGGCTTGGCCTGCGTTATGGCATGGTCCTTTTCATCGCCTCTGAGGTAATGTTCTTTGCCGCCTGGTTCTGGGCGTTCTTTGGCGCCGCGCTGTTTCCTGGCGCCAGCGGTGATCCTGTGATGTTGGCTGACGGCACACAGATGCTCAACGCAAATGGCGATCCTGCATTCATCGGTAATGATGGCCGTCTGCATGCGACGGGAGGTGTCTGGCCGCCAGTTGGGGTTCAGCCGCTAAGTCCCTGGGGGCTGCCCTTGATCAATACGCTCGTATTGCTGCTTTCGGGTACAACCGTCACATGGGCGCACCATGCTGTTGTCCATAATGATCAAAAAGGTCTCGTGCAGGGTTTGGTTCTTACGATTATTCTTGGCCTCTTTTTTACAGCGCTGCAGGCTGTTGAGTATGCGGAAGCATTGAACTTGGGCATGTTCAGTTTTTCCGGCGGCGGCATCTATGGCGCCTCATTCTTCATGGCGACGGGTTTTCACGGCTTGCATGTCATTATCGGCACGATATTCTTGATTGTCTGTCTGTTCCGCGCCTTGGCGGGCCACTTTACGCCAGACCGTCATTTCGGGTTTGAGGCGGCCGCCTGGTACTGGCACTTTGTTGACGTGGTCTGGCTGTTCCTCTTCGCCTTTATTTACGTTCTCGGCAATCAGGGGCTCCTGTCTTAGGCTTGCCCAACAGCGAAAAAGGAGCGCAAAAAATGAAGCGCTCTGCAACTGTTCTAAAGACTGCTTTGGTCGCGCTTATCATTGGCGCTGTCTCTGGCTGTCTGGTGTCTGAAACGCCAGTGCTGGATGCATCGAACGGCGCCGCGACGCCGCTTGGTCCCGGCGATTATGTTAGCTGCCCTGTTGATGATGAAGCGGAAGAGTCCGACTGTGAAGACTTGAAGATATCCCATGATGCCAGCGGGCTGTATTCAGCTGTCACGAGCAGCGATGAAGCCATGGAATGGCGCTTTCGCCGGGTCGCTCGTGGCGGTTATGCCGTGCAGGTGAAAGAAAGCGATGGCTACGCTTATTACTATGGCCGCATGGCGGGCGAGGCGCTGCGCATGACATTTATGCAGTGTCCGTCACTACCGGCAGATTTGCGCGCAAGCTTGATCAGGCGTGGCGACCTTGCAACTGAAGATGAGGATGATTTTGAAACATGCGCCGTAAATACGGTTCGGGGGCTGAGCAAATCGGCAAAGGCTTATCACAAGGGTAAGGCGGTGGATGAAGACCCGTTGACGTTGATGATCTCGCCCGTAACGACTGAAATATCGCTGCAGACGCCATGACCTATTATCCGCCAGTTTCGCCCTATGCCGCTGGCCTTGGCGGCAAATGCCCTCGTTGCGGGCAAGGGCCGTTGTTTGAGGGTTTTCTGGGATTGCGCAAAGAGTGTGAAATTTGCCGGCTTGACTACGCCAAGGCAGACAGCGGTGACGGCCCCGCAGTGTTTGTCATTTTCATTGTTGGTTTTGCCGCCGTTGCCGTTGCGTTTATCGCCCGGTTTGTCTGGTATGCGCCGATCTGGATGGCCTTCCTTATCAGCGGTGGTTTGGCTGTGGTGATGATATTGGCGCTGTTGCGTCCGCTCAAAGCGACAATGATCGCTGTGCAATATAGTAACAAAGCGGCTGAAGGCCGGCTTGAGGAATAGCCAAATGCTTGAAGGCCGGCATTTTCAGTTCCGCCCTGTGCTGACGGTTTTTACTGCGCTTGGGCTTGCTATATTGATCGCGCTTGGCTCCTGGCAAATGCACCGTCTTTCCTGGAAGCAGGAACTGATTGCAAAAGTTGACGCCCGTATTGAGGTGCCGCCAATAGCTTTTGAAGACGCTGTCACGCGCGCTGAGGCGGGCGAAGATATGGAATACACGCCGGTCAAGCTAACTGGTGAATGGGTTCCTGAGAAGGAGGCGCCCGTTTTTGGGTCTCTGGATGGTAAGGCCGGTGTCTATCTGTTTGCGCCTTTGGCGCCTCAAAGCGGTTCTGGCGTTATCTATGTTAACGCAGGCTATGTGCCGCAATCGACCTTGAGGCAGGAAAATCTGGGGGCGCCCTATTTGGCGATGGGCTCGCAGGAAATCATTGGCCTGTTTCGCACGAGAGAAATCGCTTCGCCGCCGGCGTCATGGTTTCGTTCGGTGCAAAAATCTGTAGACGGATTATGGTTCATGCGCGATCCGCTGTTGTTCGCTGCGGATGCGGGAGTGGAAACAATCCCGTTCTATATTGACCGGTTTGCTGTCGACGGCGCTCTCTGGCCAAAGGGGGGGACAACCCGCATTGACTTCAGAAATAAGCACTTTGAATATGCCCTGACTTGGTATGGCCTCGCCGTCGCCCTTTTGGGTGTCTGGCTTGTTTTTTCTTTACCCAAAAAGTCGCCTGATGGCCGTTTTTTCGCGTGACGATGGTTTCGTCTTTGGGGATGGGTGACCGTTCAGTTCGTCCGCGATGGTATTTTCAGGAGATAACACTCAGTAGAGTTTGCCCCGACGAGCTCTGACTGATTTGGTTTGGGTGTAGATTTTTCTTGCCAGATCATTATTTCTCAAATAACTTTAAAAAACAAAGTGAATATGCTCTATGCTAAGGCGGTTGTGCCTTTCAGGCGTGGTTGGTTAGGTGCTGATATGTGGCGGGCCCTCGCGCTGAGGACGCGCACCTCGGCTCGTCCTAAACCCAAGGGTTTTGTTTGGTAAAAGGAGGCGTCGATGTCATTGCAACCCTTATTAGAGGCCCCATGGATAATCCAGGTGCATGCGTTTGGGGCGATGGCGGCCTTTTTGTTGGGTGTCATTCAGTTTGCAGCGCCTAAGGGGACGCTGCCGCACAAATCACTTGGGGTTGTCTGGATATTGCTAATGACGTCGATCGCCGTCTCGAGCATTTTCATCCGTCCCGCTTTTTATCCAGGATTGCCGATGACGCAGTGGTTCGGGCCGATCCACCTGCTAACGCTCCTTACTTTTTGGGGCATTGCGCAAGGCGCCTATTTTTTGATCAAAGGCGGGCCGACTTTAAAGGCCCACAAAGGTCCGTTCATCGGCATCTTTATAGGCGGCCTTGTCATTGCCGGCGGGCTTGCCTTCTTGCCCGGCCGGATCATGCATGCGGTTGCATTTGGCGCTTAGCGCGTTATTTCGCGCGTAGCTTTTTCTCATAAGCATTAACGAGCGACATATACGGATTGACCTGATCAAAAATAGGTTCGCTTTCTTCGTCAGGCGCGTAGTTTTGATACATCTCAAAATGCATATGATAGGTCGTCGGTACGCGCTCACCGGATGAATTGAAAAAGTCGTTTGAGACTTTGCCGATACGTTGACCTTTGACGACAAGGTCTCCGTCATTTACCGCAAGCTCATCCATTTTTAAATGCATGTAGCGGTATAGCGAGCCGTCATCCGTTTGCAGTTTGACGGTATATTTTGACCCTTCAAGACCAACAATGCGTCCATTATCAACAGCGACGGCCCAGTGTTCGGCGCCGCTGTCGGGGATGCAAGTCGCGGCGCGGATATCGACACCCTCATGACCGCCATCGGGGCACATAATTTGAGAGCGCGAGCGCGATTCACAAAACGTATCCTGCCATGGGTAGTTGTAATTATCTGCGTGGCACTGCCCGCCATTCATGCCATTAAGCGAGCCCTGACTGCCGCCATAGCGATAGACCTGACTGTTTAAGAAGGCCGCGTCCTCCAGCGGGAAAACAATGTCTGGCTGATAAATAGTTGTGTCTGCGTGCCCGGGACCGGAGGCCGGCAAGAGATCCCCCGCCGGCACGTATGAAAAGACACGCCCCTCATCGTCCATCAGAAAATTGTCATCCGGCAATGGTTCTTCGGGTTCCGGTTCTTCCGGCTCAGGATCATCAGGTTGCGGTTCTTCGGGATCAGGATCGACAATTGGCGGGTCTTCAACAGGCGGTTCGTCCGGTGTTTCATTTGCGCATGCAGCCAGTAATAAAGCCGCCATCAGGGGGAGGAGATAAGCGTTGAGTTTCATGACTTACCCTCCCGCCCGTTCGGCATTAATCAGCAACATCGAATCGGCGAGCCTTGAGATATACGCATCGCCCGAACATCGTTCATCATCGGCCGGGTTGTCGCATTCAATGGTCATTACATAGCCGCAGTTGAATTTTGAAAAACTGAGATCAACACCGAAGTCGTTTCTGGTGATGAAATAGTTTGCTCTTATGCCCGCAAGACGCGGCGGTCCTTTGGCGATCCGTTTGCGGAATTCTACAATATCTCTGTCGCCGCCGATGACGCGATGGCAGGCGCCGCTGATGGAAAGACTGGCATTGACGTCAATAGCCGCTGCGGCCGTGTAGGCGTTCTCCAGGCCATAGACTTTTATCTTGTTGCGGACATCCGGATGCGCCGGGGTAAGAACGGGCATTAGAACCCGGTCAACTTCCGCGCTTTCGACATTTTGCAGCCGGTCGGCCGCGAGCGCGCGCAAACCGGGTGGCGGTGGCGGCGGCGTTCCTAATCTGTCAGCCGGTCCGCGTATTGGTGTTGTGGTTTGTCCAATGGTCGGGTCAGTTTGCTGGTTATCAGGGGTGGCTCCGTCTTCTCTCGCCGTTTCATCAAGATCTTCGCGCACAGCGCCCCAGTCGGGTTTGGGCGGCAATGTACGGGTGCGCCTTTCACTTTCGCCGCTTTCTGCAGCCTTTAATGCGGCGGCGAGATCACTCGCCGGAACGCGGACGGCTTTTTCTTCGAGGGAGCGTTGCACTGCCGCGCCTTGATCATTGGCGGTGTCTTCGCGCGATTGCGAAAAGGCGACGGTGCTGGCGGCAAGTGTAAAGCCGAGCGCCGCAAAGGTTAGTTTTCTCATATGACTTCTCCCTTTCGAGGCTTGTTCAAAGCCCCTGTCGAGGTCAGCGTTCCGTCAGTTTAAATTCAATGCGCCGGTTTTGCGCCAGCGCCGTCGATGAAAATCCTGAAACCAAAGGCGAGGTCGAGCCTGATCCGGTGGCGAGTAAACGTTTGCCGGAGACGCCTTCACTGATGAGGTATTCAACAACGGAGATCGCCCGCTGGGATGACAAATCAAGATTGGAGTCAAACTTCGCGCGGCAGGAGGGTCCTAGCGGGGACGCGTCTGCATGGCCATCAACGCGCAAGACCCAGTTTACTTCCGATGGAATATCGCCGCGAATATCGATCAGCGCCGCAGCTAGTTTTGCCAGCTCTGTTTTGCCAGCCTCACCAATAGTTGCAGAACAAGACCCGAAGAGGATGTCGCTTTCAAAGATAAACCGGTCGCCGACGACTTTGACGTCAGTGCGATCACCAAGGGCTTTGCGCAACGCTTCAAAAAACCGTGAGCGTACTTCCTGTAGTTCCTGCACCTTGCGGGCGAGGGCAGCGTTGAGGCGGGTCGACAGGTTTTCAATCTGCGCCTGCTGTTCTTTGTCTTTAGCTTCTGCTGCATCGAGCGCTTCCTGCAGGCTCGCCAGCTGGCGGCGCAAGGCGGCGATCTGCGCATTCAAGGTCGCCAGTTCACTTTTTTGTTGATCGGATAAAGCCTTTTCCGCTTCCAGTTCTTCTGCAGAAGCCGCGACCGCAGACTGGCTGGCAGCCAGCGCTGTCGCCAGTCCGGCCAGTTCAGTTTTTTGTTGCTCAATTGTTTCTTCGAGGGAGAGGATCTGGGTTTGAAGACGTTCCTTGTCAGATTGCGCCAGCCCCAATTGATCATTGAGCGAATTAATCTGTGCGATCAGTCGCGCCAGTTCGTCGTCTTTGGATGCTAGTTCCTGTTTAACCACATTCAGTCGGTCGCCAAGATAAAATTGAGCGACGACAAAAATCGATAAGACAAACATCAAAACAAGGAGCAGTGTTGACAATCCGTCAACAAAGCCCGGCCAGATATTGGCCTCGCTTCTGGTCCGCCGTCGGGCCATGAGGACTACTCCCCGCCGCCGACGCGGATCAGCGTTCGATTAAGCGCGCGAATTTCGTCTTTCAGTTCTGCATTTTGACCGGCCAGCGCTTTTATTTGCGTTTCTGTATTCGCTGCGAGCGCCGCTTCCAGATTTTGCAGCGCCATGGCGAGGTCTTCGTCCACAACATTCTCGGCGAGCTTTGACCCATCGCGTGCTGAGGCGAGCACCATCTCGGTTCTGTCCGCGAGAAGGTCTTCCATGTCGGTATAAAATCTGTTTTGCGCCTGACCGGTTTGCAGATCGAGAAACCCGACCACAAGACTGCCGCCCAGTCCGAAGAGGGAGGATGAAAACGCCGTCCCCATGCCGGAGAGCGGTTCCTGCAAATTGACGATCAGCTGTGTGACCGCGTCTTCGGCTGCGCCGCCGGCAGTGGCGAGGCCGTTGATCGTCGCTGCAACCGCGTTGACCGTTTCAAGCAAGCCCCAGAAGGTGCCGAGGAGACCTAAGAAAACGAGGAGGTTCATGATGTAGCGCCCCATCTCCCGGCCCTCATCGATCCGTGTGCCAATGGAATCGAGAATGGCGCGTGAGGCTTCTGCGGTGATGGCCGCCTGGCGCCCACCTGAGCGACTTGGCAGGAGTGATTCAGCCGCCGTAATCAAGCCGGGTGTTCTGCGCGGTAGCGAGCGTCTGCTTTTGTAAGCGTTCATCCAGCGGATAGAAGGGTAGATCGCTTCCGCTTTGGTGAGGTTGTAAATGATCCCGAAGACCAGAACGGCCAGGATCAGGCCATTCAGCCCCTGGTTGGCATTGAAGGCGTCCATCAACAGATTGGTTGGCTGTGGGCTCCATGGCGACAAATAGTAAAGCACCGCGCCAACGGCCAACAAAAACAGAACCATATTCAAGATGAACTGGCCCGGCCCACCAAATTTGACCGAACCGTCTTGCGAACGCGCCATGGATTAACCCCTTACTTTACGATCCCCACCAACAGTCTATCTTAATTCAAAAATGGGGCCGTATAAAAGCATTGTTTAGCCATTGCGTTCCCGGTTGCCCCTGAGTTCTGCTATTTTTCAGCATAATGTCTCTATTTCAGCGCTTAACCGGCAATTGGGGCGCACAAAATGCGCTGCCGTTCAGTATGCTCCAACAACGAAAAAGGCGCGCCGTTCAGGGCGCGCCTTGATGAAAGCCATTATGGCTTGGTTAAAACTCGCCTTTAAAGGTCGCTGGCGCTGATGCTTTCAACCTCGCCAATATTAAGGCCTTTGATACCCGCTTCGATTTTTTCCTTATCGCCAACGATCACCCAGATTAGACTCTCTGAATGGATGACTTCATTGGCGGCGGCGGAAATATCGCTGGCGCTGAGGGCGTTGAAGCTCTCAGTCAGCGTTGTTGGATAGTTCCAGTCGCGCCCATATCGCGCGCTTGATGTGAGGCTGCCAAGGACAGAATTAGCGGTCTCGAATGAGCCGGGCAACGAGCGCGTATTGTTCAAGATCATCCTGTTGATTTCCGTCTGGTTGGCGGGGCGCGATGATTTGTACGCCTTCAGCTCTTTTAGCAGTTCACTGATCGACTCAGAGGTTTTGTCTGTTTGCACTGGTGCATAGACAAACCATGGCCGTTGACCGCGCGCGCCCTGCAGGAAAGTGTAGGCGCCATAAGCCCAACCCTTGTCTTCGCGCAGGTTCATATTCACGCGTGCAGAGAACTGACCACCGATAATGTCGTTCATCGCTGTGATGGCGACATTGTTATCGGCGTTAGAAGGCGGCGCCACATGGGCGGCAAGGATCAAAGACTGCGGTGATCCCGGTTTGTCGACGATGATGACTTTGCCTTTTGCGGGACGCTCAACAGTCGCAATATTCTTGCTTGGCAGTGCAGTTGAAGGCGCACGCCATTTGCCAAACGTACGCTCCAGCATTGGCTTGATTTGCGCCATCTTCGTGTCGCCAACAACAAAGATTGTTGCATTGTCAGGACGGATCCAAGTGGAATGGAAAGTTGCTAGATCCTGACGGGTCAGGGCGTTGATCGACTCCACGGTGCCGGACCCGGTGAACGGTACGCCATAGGCATGCCCTTCCCCATAAATTTCCGGCGGCAACATGCGAAGCGCCAATTGCACAGGGCTTGCTTTTTCCTGTGCAATGCCGGCGATCCATCGTCCGCGCAGTTTGTCGATTTCGGTCTGCTTGAAGGCCGGATTGCGAATGACGTCGGCAAGGATGTCGAGTGAGCCCTGAAGGTTCGACTTCAGCGCCGACATGTTGACGCTTGTCATATCCAGGTTTGATCCGGTGCCTAAAGTCGCGCCGAGGGATTCAAGTTGTTGGGCGATATCAAGCGCGGAGCGACGCTGTGTGCCTTCATCCAGCATAGCGCCGGTGAAGGAGGCTGTTCCAAGCTTGGCGTTGTTGACGGAGTCTGCCGCATAACCGGCGTCAAACTGTAGTGAGATTTCAACAACTGGCACGGCGCTGCGTTCCGCCAAAACAATCTTCATGCCGTTTGAAAGGGTTGCTTCCTGAATGTCGGGGAAGATCAGTTCAGGTGACGATGTTACCGCGGGGAGCCCGGTTGATCTGTCAACGGCAGCTTCGCTCACTGAATATTCAGGGAACGGAAGAATATCGAGTTGGTAATGCCCTGCGCGCATCACATCCTGAGCGGCGCGAAGAACGTCTGCAGGGGTTGCTGCATCAAGCCAGTCGAGCTGTTGCTCGATAAAGGCCGGGTTGCCAGCGTAGAGCTCGCCTTGCGCCAGGGTGACAGCCTTGCCGCCAAAGCCGCCAACTTTTTCAAGCCCGCGGATTACACCGGCTTTAATGCTGGTTTTTGACCGCGCCAGCTCTGCGGCTGTTGGGCCGTTCTGCAGGAACGTAGTGATCACGGCTTCCATTTCGCGCTGGACTCGCGCCAGATCCGCATCTGCCTTTGCATCAACGGTAACAGAATAAAAACTGAGCAGTTCATGATCCTGATTTTGTGCTGTCGCGCTCGTTGCGAGTTGTAGCTGGTCAACAAGACGCTGGTAGAGGCGGGATGTTTTGCCGCCGCCAAGAGCGTCCGCCGCAAGGTCCAGAAGTACCGCTTCACGTGTAGTGCGGCCTGGTGCGACCCAATTGCGGTCGATGCGCGGTTGCGGCACGCGATCATACATCACCTCGTGCTTGTTGACTTCAAGCTTTGGGGCGTTGGCTTTGGTGCGTGTTAAAGGTGGTCCCGCCTCGATATGGCCAAAGTATTTTTCTGCGAGTGGGCGGGCTGTTTCTGCGTCGATGTCGCCAGCGATTACCAATACCGTGTTGGCGGCGCCGTAATATTCTTTGAACCATTCCTTCACATCGTCGAGTGACGCCGCGTCGAGGTCTTCAAGTGAGCCAATGGTAGAGTGGCTGTAAGGGTGTCCCGCAGGAAGCAATCCGGCAAGCGTTGCGTATTCCGCACGGCCATATGGTTGGTTATCGCCCTGGCGTTTTTCGTTTTGCACGACGCCGCGTTGATTATCGAGTTTTTCTTCTGTCACGACGCCGAGAAGGTGACCCATACGATCAGATTCCATCCACAAGACGCGTTCGAGTGCAGGCGTGGGAACCGTTTGAAAATAATTGGTGCGATCAAACCATGTGGTGCCGTTCAAATCTGTGGCGCCAACTTCTTCGAGTGGTTCAAACCATTCGCCGTCATAGTTTTCTGATCCATTGAACATCAGATGTTCAAACAAATGCGCAAAACCTGTCTTGCCTTCCGGCTCATCTTTTGAACCCACATGATACCAGATCGAGACAGCCACAAGCGGCGCCTTTCGATCTTCATGAACGACAACCGTCAGGCCATTATCCAGCGTAAATTTATCGTAAGGCAGGTCAATGTCGGCGGCATTCGCGCTCGTCGCCATAAGAGTAGCGGCGCCGAGAACGGCAGGTAATAGTCGCATAAGATCACTCCAGTTTAGGATGCACTTCCCCGTGAGAAAAACGCCTCACCATTAGGAAAAGCGGGCTTCGGGTCAAGCAAAAGCGCCACGTTTCGTCGTGCGAGGAGTGCTCTTCGGCGCAGAGTGAGGTGGCGCGTCGCCCGCGACATATGTCGCTTCCAGATTGATTGAGCGACGTTAACGCGGGGCGCGTTTTGCGAGGATGCGCTGCAGCGTTCTACGATGCATCCCAAGGCGGCGCGCGGTTTCCGAGACATTGTGATTACACAATTCATAAACCCGCTGGATATGTTCCCATCGCACCCGGTCGGCTGACATTGGGTTGTCTGGCGGGGCGGGGCGTTCTCCCGGCTTTGCCAGCAACGCTTTTTCAACGTCGTCAGCATCAGCAGGTTTCGGCAGATAATCGATGGCGCCAGCTTTTACCGCCGCAACAGCCGTTGCGATGTTGCCATAGCCGGTCAGCATCACAACACGGCAGTCTTCGCGCTGGTCATGAATATGATTGACCACTTGCAGGCCATCGCCGTCTTCCAGGCGCAAATCAACGACCGCATAGGCTGGCGTGATGTCTTTCAGGATTGCCAGCGCGTCGGATGCGCCTGCGGCGAGTAATGGTTGAAAGCCGCGCTTTTCCAGCGCCCGGCCAAGACGGGTGCGAAATGGCTCGTCATCATCAACAATAAGCAAGGTCGCGTCAGCAGGCAGGGAGCCGTCTTCACTGCGGGCTTCTTCAAGAATGGTCATGGGAGCAATGTCCAGTGCGAATAGTTATTATTACTGTGCTTTAAATGCGCTTTTCATTGTGCTTTTTCAAGCAATTGGCGCTGCAGAAAGGCGCCCCAAAGGCCAAAAAGCGCTGACGACCGCCCCGCTTTGCTCCGGGCCGTCCCCCCAGCGGCGGTTATGGAACTCAATTCGTGCGCCGGTTCCTTCCAGAAGGGTTTTGGCGATGAAAAAACCGAGGCCCATGCCCTTTTTGTGTTTGGCCGAGCGGCGTAAGCCCGATTTGACGCTCACATAAGGCTCGCCCAATCGCGCCAGAATGTCAGCCGCAAAACCGGGCCCGTCATCGCGGATACTGATGGTCAGGGTCTCTTTGTTCCAAGCGGCGACGATGACAACTTCCGAGCCAGCGAAATCAACCGCATTCTCGATAAAATTCCGCAGACCATAAATAATCTCAGGACGCCGCTGGAGTGTCGGTTCCGGGGCCCCGTCGAGGCTGCGCATTTCTATGTTGATATGAACCGGTTTGTCCTCGCTGGCGGGCGGTGGGTCCAGGAACGGGCTCGCTGCTTCCCGCAGTAACGGATCAACATCGATCCGGTCATGCATCATGTCGCCTTCATCGCCATGGCGTGAGAGGCGACCCAGAATATCACGGCAACGTTCTGCCTGACTGACAAGAAGGGCGGCGTCATCACGCAGTTCTTCATTGTCTTGAATATCACGCATCATCTCTTTTGCAGTTAGCTGAATGGTGGCGAGCGGTGTGCCAAGTTCATGCGCCGCCGCCGCCGCCAAACCGCCAAGGGCGGACATGCGTTGCTCACGGTCCAGCACAAGCTGTGTTGCCGCGAGGGCGCTGCGCATCTGTGCTGATTCTGTTTCGATCCGGTGGGCGTATGCGGCAAAGAAAAGAATGGAAAATGTCAGCGCCGCCCAGACACCCGCTTTGTAAATTGGTGCAAGAGACAAAGCTTCTCCCGGCGTCCATGGCAACGGCATGTGGTATAAGGATAATAGGCTGACGCCCGCAACCGCAAGCGCGCTTATCATTACTGTTAGTCTTAGTGGTAAAAGACTGGCGGCGATGGTGACCGGCGCAATGATCAGTGCAGAGAACGGATTGAGCAAGCCGCCAGTAATCGCCAGCAGGGTGCACAATTGTAAGATATCAAACGCAATATAGGCGCCGGCTTCCCGGTCGCTTAAAATGCGTTGGGGCGAAAACCGCAACATCACGAAAAGATTGAGCCATGCGCTGGCTGCGATGGCGCCAAGGCACAACCCGAGCGGGGTGGGAAAGCCCAGGCCGAAATGCACGATGGAGATCGCCGTGGTCTGCCCGGCGACAGCGAGCCAGCGCAGCCCCGTCAGGGTTCGAAGACGCACCGGCCCGCGCAGCGCTTTGATGGCGTCCTGATTGTTCATGGAAACATGCGGCATTCGGCGCTTGTAGCGCGACTGTCCTTGTGAAGGAAAGGTGTTTAAAATTGGCCCCGGCATTAATGCCGAAGGAGATATCCCCCCATGACAGGTTTTCCAGCCGGCTTTCTAACAGGCTCCCTGACCAGCATCCGATTAGTTTTTGTTTTGGCGTTTGCCGCCGTCATAACCGGGTGTGGCGCTAGCGAGTCCGAGCAGATCAACATGGAAGGCGTTGTGCAGCTCAGCGAGCAGTTTACGGGGGATTTCGCCTTGATTGATAAGTCAGGGGCGCCCGTTACCGATGAGGATTTCGAGGGCAAGATAATGCTAGTTTATTTTGGTTTTACCCATTGCCCCGACGTTTGCCCCGGTGATGTCAATGTCATGAGTGCAGCTCTCAACGAGCTCGGAAAGCAGGCCAATGAGGTTGCGCCGATATTTATCTCCGTTGATCCGGAACGAGATACGCCGCAAGTGCTCAACGATTATTTTGCCTTTGATGAGCGCATTATCCCTTTGACTGGCACTATTGAGGCGGCGCAAAAAGCCCGCACAGGTTTTAAGCTGTACGCCAAAAAAGAGGTGCTGCCCGACAGCGCGCTCAAATACACCATCAATCACCAACAGGCGTTTTTCATTACTGATCGCGATGGGCAGCCTCAAATCGCGATTTTAGGCGGTTCTGACCCGCAGACATTGTCGGCCTTGTTGCGTCGCAGTATCAAAGGCTAAGCGGTCCCACAGCGAAATGTTAAGGAGAATCAATGAGTTACTTCCTTAACACCTGTTAGCATTATTACAGAGTCGTCATAAAAGATTGATTATCTCCCGCAATTCAGCACATAGTCCGCGCCTCTTTAAGGAAAAGAGGCATTTTTTGTGCTATGCAACATTGCATGACAGTAGCGTAGGGGCGGCAAACAGGAATGCTATATTCAGCTTATGAGTTGGCCTACATGGCCGTTTCGCCAGCACGGATAGCCGCTGGCCTTGGCGCAAAATTCTGGCGTTCTCCCTTTAATCCCGCAGCGCAAACCTGGATGGGCCGGTCAACAGCCGCCGCGCTGGATGTATGCGAGCACATGCTGCGCCGGTATCCAAAACCCGACTGGGATCTCGATACGACAAATGTTGATGGTCACGACATTCCCGTTGAAGTCGACATAGCTGTGAGAAAAGATTTTTGCTCGCTTTTACATTTCAAGCGGGATGAAGCGGCGCTGGAAAAAGCGCGCGGTAAAAAAACAGTTGATCCAAAAGTTCTCATCATCGCGCCTTTGTCCGGCCATTATGCGACTTTGCTGCGTGGTACGGTTGAGGCGATGTTGCCAGGTCATGATGTTTACATCACGGACTGGGCGGATGCGCGTGATGTGCCGGCAACCTGTGGGCGTTTTGATCTCAACGATTATATTGATTATTTAATCAGCTTTATACAGAGCATTGATGAAGTCTCGCCAGCGGGCGTTCATACGATGGCGGTCTGTCAGCCGGGGCCTGCGCTGCTTTCTGCGGCGTCTGTGATGGCGGAGAACAATGATCCAGCGCGCCCTTTATCAGTGACGATCATGGGCAGCCCGATTGATACGCGCCGTTCACCAACGGTGCCGAATGTTCTCTCGCAGGAGCGCCCCTTCACGTGGTTTGCGCAGAATATGATTTATACGGTGCCGGCGCCTTATGCGGGTGTTATGCGCCGCGTGTACCCGGGTTTCGTGCAGCTTTACTCTTTCATGTCGATGAACTCTGACCGACACATGAATGCGCATCAGGATTATTTCTATCATCTGGTTGAGGGTGATGGCGACAATGCAGACAAGCATCGTGCGTTTTATGACGAGTATCTCTCGGTTATGGATATG
>BQJH01000040.1 GCA_021604605.1 Hyphococcus sp. | reverse complement strand
GTTTGACCTTTCTTACGTCAAGCTCGACGGTAATATTGGCTGCATGGTCAACGGCGCCGGGCTCGCCATGTCGACCATGGATATCATCAAACACTACGGCGCGGAGCCAGCGAACTTTCTAGATGTTGGCGGCGGCGCCACGAAAGAGCGCGTAACCGAAGCGTTCAAAATCATCACCACTGATCCGGCGGTCAAAGGCATTCTCGTCAACATTTTTGGCGGCATCATGCGCTGTGACGTGATCGCGGAAGGTATTGTTGCCGCGGTCAAAGAAGTTGGCCTTGAAGACCCGCTTGTCGTGCGCCTTGAAGGCACCAATGTTGAAAAGGGCAAGGAAATCCTCGCCAACTCAGGCTTAAAAATTACACCAGCCGATGATTTGGATGACGCGGCCCAGAAGGTTGTAGCTGCGGTTCAAGGGTAACCTTTCTTGACTACTGCTGATGCAAAAGACCGTTTCACCTTCTTTCATCCCCTACGCGTACGCTGGGCGGAATGCGATGCGCAGGGCATTGTCTTCAACGTCAACTACTTCCTCTATTTCGACGTGGCGATGACGGAGTATATGCGCGCCCTTGGGGTTTCTTTTTCCGGCGACAAGCAACTTGAATTTTACACAGTCTCGGCGAACGCTGACTATCACGGGTCAGCAGTTTTTGATGATGAGCTGGAAGTGGGTGTCAGGTGCGAGCGGCTCGGTAAAAAATCGTTATCAATCGTCTACGGCATTTTCCGGGGAAATGAGCATCTAACCAGCGGAACGCTGGTTTACGTTCATGCAGAGCCTGGCACAAAAAATACAAGCCCGCTGCCGTCATGGTTTATTGACCGGCTCACCGCTTTTGAAAAGATAGCCCCGGAGAGGAAGCCCCAATGAGCGACGCGCCTAAAAAGCTCAACATCCCCGGCGCCTTTGACGGCATCACGGAAACCTGGTCGCCGCATGTTGCGCGCCGGGTCAACAATCAGGATGTGCGACTGGCGAAAATCCACGGCGCGTTTGAGTGGCATCATCACGCTGATAGCGAGGAGGCATTTTTTGTTATTAAAGGCGCCTTCACCATGCGTTTTCGCAATGGGCAAAAAGAATGGGATGTGCCGATGGGCGAGGGCGATCTTCTCGTCGTGCCGGTGGGTGTTGAGCATATGCCTGTGGCGGACGAAGAATGCTGGATCATGCTGATTGAAAATGCTGATGTTGTGAACACTGGCGAACATGAATCTGAACGCACAAAGCGCGATCTGCCAGAGCTTTAGCCTATTGAAATAAATGGAAGCCTTTTGCGCAGATATTGATTGGGGAAATATCACTCACGAATTTGGGTTTCATCATCGATTTTTGGCTGTTGCCCCATGTGACCAGCAGGTCTAAGACCACCAGAATACCTCTATTTTACGGCGCGCGCGGAGACGACATGGCCATCCTCATCGATAAAAATACCAAAGTCATTTGCCAGGGGCTAACCGGCTCAACAGGAACATTCCATACAGAGCAGGCCATCGCCTATGGAACAGCCATGGTTGGCGGCGTCACGCCAGGTAAAGGCGGGCAAAAATGGGAAGCCGGTGAGGCGGCCAAGGGCGCAACACTCCCGATTTTTGATACGGTCGCAGAGGCGCGAGAGAAAACCGGTGCGAACGCCAGTGTTATTTACGTGCCGCCGCCATTTGCAGCGGACGCAATTCTGGAAGCGATTGCTGCGGAAATTCCTCTTGCCATCTGCATCACTGAGGGCATTCCGGTTCAGGATATGGTCAAGGTCAAGCGCGCGCTGGACGGGTCAAAGACCCGTCTCGTCGGGCCAAACTGCCCGGGTGTGATTACACCAGACGAATGCAAGATTGGTATTATGCCAGGGCATATTCACCGCAAAGGGCATGTCGGGATCATTTCCCGCTCGGGCACCCTGACCTATGAGGCCGTTCACCAGACCACCGTTGCGGGCCTCGGGCAGTCAACCTGTGTCGGGATTGGCGGCGATCCGGTCAAGGGAACTGACTTCATCGAAATTTTAGAGATGTTTCTGGAAGATGAAGAGACCCATTCGATCATCATGATCGGTGAAATTGGCGGGTCGGCGGAAGCAGATGCTGCTAAATTCCTGGCCAGCCACAAAATTAAAAAACCGACTGTCGGCTTTATCGCCGGTGTTACGGCGCCGCCCGGCCGCCGGATGGGGCATGCCGGGGCGCTTGTTTCGGGGGCGGAAGACACGGCGGAGGCGAAAATCGAGGCCATGAAGTCTGCTGGTATTGCCGTTTCACCGACGCCAGCGGCGATGGGGCAGACACTTCTTGAAATTCTCAAAAAATAAACCGGTCGGGGGTTAATCTAGCGAGGATTAATCATTGAAACGTCTGATAGTTGGCCTATTTTACAAATCCAACCATCGACCGGAAAGAGTTGGTACGTGTAATGGCAAATAATGGAGCGGCGCCGCAGCCAGGCGGGAGCGCCCCTGAAAGTTCTGTCGAAACTGTCTTATCGGGACCGAACGCCCAATATTTAGAGATGCTCTATGCGCGATATGCGCAAGACCCTTCTTCCGTCGGTGAGGAATGGCGAGCGTTTTTTGAGCGCGAAGCTGATACCCCAAATGGTGAGCTGAATGCCGATGGCCCAAGTTGGGCGCGCCGGGATTGGCCGCCGCAAAAAAATGGTGAGCTGACCGCCGCCATGGACGGCAATTGGGGCGAGACAGAAAAAGTTCTCAAGGGAAAAATTGAGGGTAGGGCGCCAGCGGCAAGCGTGGATGAAGTGCGTCAGGCAACGCAAGATTCATTGCGCGCCCTGATGTTGATCCGTGCTTATCGTATTCGCGGCCACTTGATTGCCAATCTTGATCCTCTGGGGCTTCAAGCAAAAGAAATTCATCCCGAACTTAATCCATCGAGCCTTGGCTTCAACGAAGCTGATCTAGATCGGCCGATTTTCATCAACTATGTGCTGGGCCTTGAGACGGCAACGCTGCGCGAGATTTTAGATATTTTGCGACGCACCTATTGCGGCACATTCGCTGTTGAGTTCATGCATATTACCGATCCCGACCAGAAAGGCTGGCTGCAACAGCGCATCGAAGGACCGGATAAGGATATTTCCTTCACGAAGGCAGGCAAGAAAGCCATCCTCAACAAACTGGTTGAGGCGGAAGGTTTTGAGAATTTTCTCAATACGAAATACACCGGGACCAAGCGTTTTGGTTTGGACGGCGCGGAATCGATGGTGCCGGCGCTCGAACAAATCATCAAACGCGGCGGCGCTCTTGGCGTTAAAGAAATTGTCATTGGCATGCCCCATCGCGGTCGGCTGAATGTTCTCGCTGCTGTTATGGGCAAGCCCTATCACCATATCTTCCATGAGTTTCAGGGCGGTTCCGTTACGCCGGAAGATATTGGCGGTTCTGGTGATGTTAAATATCACCTTGGCGCCTCTTCTGATCGGGAGTTTGACGGCAACAAAGTCCATCTGTCATTGACAGCTAACCCATCGCATCTTGAAGCGGTCAATCCGGTAGTGCTCGGTAAGGCGCGCTCGAAACAAGATAGAATTGAAGCGCCCGATCTAGATACGCCGCGCACGCACGTCTTGCCTTTGTTGTTGCATGGTGACGCAGCTTTCGCAGGGCAGGGGATAGTCTCGGAGTGTTTCGGGTTTTCGGGCCTGCGCGGATATAACACCGGCGGGACCATTCACTTTATCGTCAATAATCAGATTGGCTTTACGACAAGCCCGCAGTTTTCCCGCTCCTCGCCTTACCCATCTGACGTGGCGAAAATGGTTGAGGCGCCGATTTTCCATGTGAATGGCGATGATCCGGAGGCGGTGGTTTACGCCGCGAAAGTCGCCACAGAGTTTCGCCAGAAGTTTGGCGCGGATGTTGTCATCGACATGTTCTGCTATCGCCGGTTTGGTCATAATGAAGGTGACGAGCCGAGCTTTACCCAGCCGCGCATGTATAAAAAAATTCGCTCGCTTCCTTCAACCCGGGAAATTTATTCTGACCGCCTTGAAAAAGAGGGAGTTCTTGCTGAAGGTGGCGGCAAGGCTGCGCATGAACGCTTCCGTCAGTTCCTGGGTGATGAATTTGCGGCCGCAGAGGCATTTAAACCCAATAAGGCAGACTGGCTTGATGGCCAATGGTCAGGTTTTGTGCAGCCGGTTGATGATGATCGGCGCGGCGATACAGCTGTTGATCTTGATGAATTAAACCAGATAGGCGCAGCGCTGACGCACTACCCGAATAACTTCAATATCCACAAAACGCTTGCGCGGATCATTGCTCAAAAGAAAAAGACGATCGATGCAGGCGAAGGCCTCGATTGGGCGACTGCGGAAGCGCTGGCTTTTGGTTCGCTGCTGCGTGACGGGTTTGGCGTGCGGCTTTCCGGCCAGGATTCGAGGCGTGGCACGTTTTCGCAGCGTCACGCTGTTTTCATCGATCAGGAAACGGAACGTACATATACACCCCTTCGCCATATTCAGGATGCGAACGCCAGTTTTGAAGTTCACGACTCTAATCTCTCGGAGTTTGGCGTCATGGGTTTTGAGTATGGGTATTCACTAGCGAACCCCAAATTCCTCGTGATGTGGGAGGCGCAGTTTGGCGACTTTGTGAATGGCGCCCAGATTATCATTGATCAGTTTATTTCGTCCGGGGAGCGCAAATGGCTTCGTATGTGCGGGCTCGTTTTGTTGCTGCCGCACGGCTATGAAGGCCAAGGGCCGGAGCACTCATCTGCGAGGCTTGAGCGTTTCTTGCAGCTTTGCGGTCAGGACAATATGCAGGTTGCAAATTGCACGACGCCGGCAAACTACTTCCATATTTTACGCCGCCAAATGCGCAGAAATTTCCGCAAGCCGTTGATCTTGATGACCCCTAAATCTCTATTGCGTCACAAGAAATGCGTTTCATCGCTTGAAGAAATGGGCCCCGGCTCTTCTTTCCATCGGGTGCTGTGGGATGACGCTGAATATAAACCCGGCTCAACGGTAAAGCTCGTTTCTGATGCAAAAATCAAACGCGTCGTTTTGTGTTCGGGCAAGGTTTATTATGACCTGCTTGAAGAACGCGAGAAGCGCGGCGTCGATAATGTTTATCTGATGCGTGTTGAACAGTTTTACCCTTTCCCGGCGCACTCTCTGATCAAAGAGTTACAGCGGTTTAAGTCAGCTGACATGGTTTGGTGTCAGGAAGAGCCAAAGAATATGGGCGCCTGGTCTTTTATGGAGCCCAATCTTGAGTGGGCCCTCGATCAAATCGGCGCGAAACATAAGCGAGCGCGTTATGTGGGGCGTGCGACGGCTGCGTCTCCCGCGACGGGGCTGATGAGTTACCACAAAAAAGAATTGAATGCCTTTTTAGAAGAAGCGCTGACACTATAGCGGTATCTTCATGATACGGAGAAAAGAATAATGTCGACCGAAATACGCGTGCCGGTTCTCGGAGAATCCGTCACTGAAGCGACAATCGCCAAATGGCTGAAGCGAGAAGGCGAAGCCGTTAGTGCTGACGAGCCGTTGGTTGAGTTGGAAACCGATAAGGTATCGGTTGAAGTTCCGGCGCCGCAAGCGGGTGTTTTGTCAACCATCTCTGCGCAAGAAGGCGATACGGTTGAAGTGGATGCGTTGTTAGGGTCGATCTCAGAAGGTAGCGCGGCGCCGACAAAATCGACCAGTGCTTCGCCAGAACAATCAGCAGCAGCAAGCGCTGCTCCTTCTTCTGGTGGCGAAGAAGTTGAAGTGCGCGTACCAGCTTCGGGCGAGTCAGTGACAGAAGCAGATATTGGCGAATGGCTTAAAAAAGAAGGCGATCAGGTTGAGCTTGATGAGCCGATTGTAAGCCTCGAAACGGATAAAGCCGCAATGGATGTGCCCTCTCCTGCGAGCGGCGTCATCAAGAAAATTACGGCTCAGGAAGGCGACACGGTAGAAGTGGGCGCGCTTATCGCGGTTATCGAAGCTGGGGCGTCCGCACCTAAAGCCAATGGTGTTGCTTCAACTGACGAAATTGGTGACGCAAATCGTCCGTCTCCTCGCGCGGTTGCTGCCGCAGGCCAAAGCGTTATGGAGCGTGCAGATAAACCACTCTCTCCCGCGCCGCGCCGCGTGATCGCCGAGCGTGGCCTAGATCCTTCGAGCATGCAGGGCTCGGGCAAGGATGGTCGCATCACCAAGGGGGATGCATTATCAGCGAAATCATCAAAACCTGCGGCTGCTCGTGCGCCGTCTGCGCCGCGTGAGGCGGGCGAACGTGAAGAACGGGTGAAGATGTCTCGCCTGCGACAGACAATTGCTCGGCGCTTGAAAGAATCTCAGGACACAGCAGCGATGTTGACCACTTTCAATGACGTGGACATGTCTGCGGTCATTGATATGCGAAAGCAGTATAAAGAGCTTTTTGAAAAGAAACACGGGATTAAGCTCGGTTTCATGTCGCTTTTTGTGAAGGCTTGCGTCCATGCTTTGAAAGAAGTGCCTGACGTCAACGCAGAAATCGACGGTACCGATATCATTTACAAAAACTACTATGATGTAGGTGTGGCCGTTGGGTCTGATAAAGGCCTGGTTGTGCCGGTCGTTCGTGATGCCGACCAGATGTCTTTGGCGGAAATCGAGTTAGCGATTGCCGACTACGGCCAACGTGCGCGTAAGGGCGATCTCAAGCTGGAAGAGATGCAAGGCGGTACATTTACGATCTCTAATGGCGGCATCTACGGTTCGCTTCTCTCAACGCCCATCCTCAACTTGCCACAATCCGGCATCCTCGGCATGCATCGGATCGAAAAACGTCCGGTCGTTGTCAATGATGAGGTTGTAGTGCGCCCGATGATGTATCTGGCGATGTCTTATGACCACCGTATTGTTGACGGCAAAGGCGCTGTTACATTCCTTGTGCGAGTAAAAGAAAATCTAGAAGACCCGCAGCGTTTGTTGTTGGATCTGTAAGGAAAATTATTCATGGCTGAACAATTCGACGTCGTCATCATTGGCGCGGGCCCCGGCGGCTATAATGCGGCTATCCGAGCCGGCCAGCTTGGCTTGAAAACAGCCATTATCGAAAAGCGCGACAATAAAAAACTTGGTGGTACGTGTTTGAATGTTGGGTGCATCCCGTCAAAAGCGTTGCTCCATGCATCTGAACTTTATGAGACCGCTGAGAAAGACTTCGAGGGCCTTGGTATTCAAACCGGCAAGCTTTCGTTGAATCTGGCGCAAATGCTCAAGCAGAAAGAAGATGCTGTCGAAGGCCTGACCAAGGGCATTGAGTTTTTGATGAAGAAGAACAAGGTCGAGACGTTTCTTGGTGCGGGGGAAATTACAGGCCCTGGCAAAGTTCGTGTTCACGGCGAGAAACAGCTAGATATTGAAGCCAAAAATATTGTCATCGCGACGGGTTCAGAGGTGACCCCTCTGCCGGGCGTTGAGATCGACGAGAAGCAGATTGTTTCTTCTACTGGCGCGCTTGATTTTGAAAGCGTTCCGAAACACCTCGTTGTAATTGGCGGCGGTGTGATTGGCCTTGAATTGGGATCGGTCTGGCGCCGTCTAGGCGCTGAAGTAACGGTCGTTGAATTTTTGGATCGGATTTTACCGACAAATGACGGTGAAGTATCAAAACAGTTCCAGCGAATTTTGAAAAAACAAGGCGTCAAATTCAAACTATCATCTAAGGTAACGGGTGCTGAAAAACTGAAGACAAAAGTGAAGCTGTCAGTTGAGCCAGCCAAGGGCGGAGATAGTGAAGTGATTGAAGCGGATGCTGTCCTTGTCGCGATTGGCCGCCGCCCATATACGCAAGGGCTGGGGCTGGAAAATGTCGGCGTTGAAATCGACAAACGCGGCATGATCGTCACCGATCACTTCAAGACCAGCGCTAATGGTGTCTGGGCAATTGGCGATTGCATAACGGGACCAATGCTTGCCCATAAGGCGGAAGATGATGGCGTTGCTTGTATTGAATTGATCGTCGGTAAGGCTGGGCATGTAAACTACGATTTGGTGCCGGGCGTTGTTTACACCTATCCGGAAGTAGCAAGTGTCGGCAAAACTGAGGAAGAACTGAAAGAAGCGGGCATCGATTATAAAACCGGCAAATTTCCCTTTGCCGCTAATAGTCGCGCCAAGACCAATCACGAGACCGACGGCTTTGTAAAAGTTCTGGCGGATGCAAAAACCGACCGCGTTCTCGGTTGTCATATTATTGGCCGCGAAGCGGGAGAGCTGATCGCAGAAGTGGTCAGTGTCATGGAATTTGGCGGCGCCTCGGAAGATATTGCGCGCACATGCCACGCACACCCAACCCGTTCAGAAGCTGTGCGTCAGGCGGCGATGGGCGTTGAAGGCTGGACAATGCAGGCCTAGGCCATGATGCGTCAGATTTCTTATCGACCGATTGAAGAGCGCGATGTTTCGGTTCTGTATGGCTTGATGTGTGACCTCGCCGACAATGAAAAGGAACGGTTTGAATTAACGGTAACACCGCAGCGATTGATTGAAACCGGATTTACCGATCAGCCTCTCTGGCGTGGGTTTTTGGCGGAAGCCAAAAACAAAGCCGTTGGGTATGCAACCTATACTGAAGATTTTCACATCTGGAGTGGGGTCCCGCGAATTTGTCTGGATGATATTTACGTTCATCCGGATTTTCGCAGCCATGGGATTGGTGAGGCGTTGATGCAGTTGATATTTGAACAAGCAAAGAAGACGAACGCATTCGTCAGCTGGGCCGTTCAGCCAGGCAACACACGGGCCATTAAATTTTACGAAGGGCTTGGCGCCAAATACTATGTTGGCGGCAAATGCAGTTGGCGTCCGAGTAACTAAGGGCAGCGTTTCCGCTCTTACTGGCGGCTTTCCTCTCGTGGCGACTACATGTATACGTCGCCGATGGATATTACCGGTTCAGACATTGTCGGTTTCGTTGGCGTTGCTTTCGTTGTTGGTACTTACTTCCTTTCTCAGATCGGGCGGATGGAAGTGCGCGAACCGCTTTACCCGGCGCTCAACGGCGTTGGGGCGATATTTATTCTCTTTTCTCTGATGCATACGTTCAATGCTGCCTCGTTCGTGATTGAATTTTTCTGGCTCGGCATCTCCCTCGTAGGCTTTATCCGCGCTATGATGATGCGCGCATCGAAGACAGACGATTGAACGAATAGGAATTTCAGCATGAAAACGCACTTGCTTGGCGCGCCCTTTATTGGCGCTGTTTTATTGTTATCGCCGCTCTCATCAGCATTGGCTCAAGATATGCGCGCTGCTTTAACAGCGGCATCGGCCCAGGAAATTGTTCAAGAGTGTCAGGCGTTTGCAAAAGGCAAAGGCTGGCGGCTCAATATTGCAGTGCTTGATCAGGGGCGAAATTTGCAGGCATTTTTGCGGATGGACGGCGCCCCGCTTGGGTCAATTGAAATCGCGCAATGGAAGGCGAATGCAACGGCTTCTTTCCCGCGGGCGACAAAGAGCGCGGCGGAGCGAGCGCAGGAATTTCCGGCGCTGGGCCATGCGCCGAATATTGCTATTTTTGAGGGCGGCGAGCCAATTTTCACCGCTGAGGGAAGCCACATTGGCGGTGTTGGTGTCTCCGGCGCCCGTGGCAGTGAAGATGCGGAATGCGCAAGAGTGGGGATTGAAGCTGCCGGATTGCTCTATGAGCGCCCAGACGCGAACTAAGGCGTCAATTATTCCAAACAAGAGGGGCGTTCGCCCCTTTTTCGCCTTAAACATGAGGCGGACTATGCCAGTGCTAATAGGCCAGCACTATCGGCGCGAATAGTCAATCGCGTCTAAAGGCTGGATTTTCCATGATATTCTGGCCTAGAGTGCGCGCTAATTCGCGCCGGGGAAGGGCGTGAGGTTTAATTGAAGACGTCACGGCGCCTAAATGCGCCATGCGTGAAAGGGAGTTTGGGATATGAGCGAAGCGGTAACTGCTGGTGGCATTCCTGCCGGAGAAAAGACATTTCTAGGTCATCCGCGTGGCCTGTATATTCTATTCTTTACAGAAATGTGGGAGCGTTTTTCCTATTACGGGATGCGCGGTCTATTAATCCTGTATTTGACTCAGCATTTTCTTTTCTCTGATGCGCGTTCGGCCGTGATGTACGGTGCTTACACGGCGCTGGTTTATGTCATGACCATAATAGGTGGTTCTTTGGCGGACCGATATTTGGGGCAGCGCAAAGCAGTGACGTATGGTGCAATTCTTCTAGTCATGGGTCATGGGTTGATGGCGTTTGAAGGTGATGGCTCAAAGGAATTGCTCACTTATCAAGGGCAAGATTATCAAATCACCCTTGAGGGTCGCGGGGGGGATGCTCCACAGGTTATCGTATCGGATAGTGGCCGATCTTACGTGTCATTTAACGAGGGCGCGACACAAATGTTGATCGAAGACCCGGGGGCTGTGGGGCTACCAGCGTCCATTCCGACTGATTCATATACAACACGTGTCGAACAAGAAGAGCTTTATGTTAATATACTTTATCTTGCTTTGGCGCTGATTATAGCTGGCGTTGGCTTTTTGAAAGCAAATATATCTACTATCGTTGGATCCCTTTATGGCCTCGGCGATACGCGGCGGGATTCTGGCTTCACTATTTTTTATATGGGCATCAATTTAGGGTCACTCTTATCTTCTTTAACCGTTGGCATCATTGGTATCGTATGGGGGTGGAAATGGGGTTTCGGTCTTGCCGGGATAGGAATGCTTGCTGGCCTGTTGACCTTTTTGGTATTTCAACCTTGGCTCGAAGGCAGGGCTGATCCGCCAAGCCTAGAAAAGTTGAAGGAGAAAGTGTTTGGACCAATCAATGTAGAGTGGGCATGTTATCTTGCGGGTGTGGGCATTATCATTTTTGCGATGCTTACAGTGATGAACTCGCACCTTATTCCGCAATGGTTTGTAGGTATGCTCGGTGTTTTGGTCTTTTTGTTCCTGGTTGCATATGCGGTAACAAAGTTAGCTGGAATAGAGCGTGATAGAATGCTCGCGGCAATTTATTTTATTCTTGCGCAAATTCCGTTTTGGGCGTTGTTTGAGCAAGCTGGGTCGTCATTGACATTATTCACAGCAAGATTTGTCGACCGAACAATGTTTGGAGTGACGGTGCCTACACCCGTGTTCCAGTTCTTGAATGCGGGGTACATTGTTTTATTTGCACCTATCTTTGCATGGATGTGGATTGCGCTTGCAAAAAACAAGTTGGAACCATCGGCGCCAGTTAAATTTGCATTCGGTGTATTTTTGGCAGGGCTTGGTTTTCTGTCTTTGGTTGGCGGCATTGGCGCATCAGGGGTTGGGCTCACCGCAGTCTACTTCATTTTCCTCATCTACTGGATTCACACTATGGGTGAGTTAATGGTCTCTCCGGTTGGTTTGTCCCAAGTAACAAAGCTAGCTCCTGCAAGAGCTGTAGGGATGAGTATGGGGGCTTGGTTCCTGTATTCTGGTTTGTCCAACTATCTGGCGGGTGTAATTGCACAGGCGACAGGCGCAGAAACTATTGGCGGACAACTCACAGATGTTGCCGCAGCAAAAGCAGGGTATGCGGAAGTTTATACAAATGTTGCTTACATTGCGATGGGGATAGGGGTCGTAATGTTATTGATCTCACCGATTATCAAAAAGCTAATGCACCTTGATGTTGTGAGCGCAGAAGATGACCCGCAGCCGGCTTCAGTGGCGGCGCATTAGACCGTACTAGGAGCGAGATGATTTATCACTGAACGAGAGCGCTTACATTGTGCTCTCGTTCACAGGCTGCTATTTTTCTTAGGGCATGGAAAGAAGCTTTTTAGGATTGTCCTCTTAAAATTTAAATCAAATTCCAATACCAAGAAAAACACACAGATTTTAACGGTATGTCCAATCGGCTAACAAAAATTGTAACGCGAGGCGGCGACAAAGGCGAAACGTCTTTGGGCGATGGGGCGCGCGTAGCAAAAGACGACCCTCGCGTTGAGTTGATTGGCGACATTGATGAATTAAACAGCTGGATTGGTGTCGTGATCAACTATGTTGGGGAAGGGGAAGTCTCAAAAACGTTGATTGGCGTACAGCATGACTTGTTCGATCTGGGCGGCGCTTTATGTTTTCCTGGCGCCCCGCTTTTGAGCGAGCGCCATGTCGGTCGCCTTGATGAGGCGTCAACCGCACTGAATAGCGACCTGCCCCCATTGAAGGAATTTATTTTGCCTGGCGGTTCTTCCGCTCTTGCCTGGTTGCATGTGGCGCGAACGGTTTGCCGGCGGGCAGAGCGGGGGATGGTCGCTTTTATGAGTGCTGGCGCTCAAGGCCAGTTTGCAGTGGCGTATCTGAACCGCCTTTCAGACTACCTCTTTATTGCGGCGCGATTTGAGGCGAAAAGATCTGGCGTCAAAGAGGTGCTTTGGAAAAAAGCATCGCGCATCTCTTCAGATGATGCGTCGGCATGATGGTCGATATTTGATGTTTTGCAGGAATGATTCTTTTGCTGAGCTCTGAAATAGTCTGATTACGAGTGCGACAGGTTGCAAATGTGGCTGAAAAGTGGCGCGCGCGGGAATGCGCTTGTGGAAAACTGTGCGAGGTTAGGGAGAGTGCGGTGCTAAGTATTAAGTCATTGATTTTGTGGATACTTATAAAACGGTGGCGCATTTAAGCCGCTGATTCTGGATTCCGGAATGTTGCTAAGTGGTCACGGCGTCCTTGAAAATATACAAGCCGCGTTCTTCACCCGATGCGCAGTTGCAACATGGTAAACGGAATATTATCATAATCGCGAAACTACAGTGTTTAGGCCTTTGTTGGAGGGCCTGAACCCGTTACTACAAGACTGCGGATTCTTCGCTGCCGGGCTCCGATCTGGCACGCTTTTATTGGTCGACCTCAGGAGGGGAATATAATGAAGCTCAAGACAACATTGCTAGCTGCGGCAGCATCTGTTTGTGTGGCGCCTGCTGCACACGCATATGATGGACTTTACGGCGCGATTGGCGCTGGCATCAACTACATGAAGCCCGACACAGACGTCAGTAATGACGGCGCTGGCGGTTCAGGCCCAATCATTTTTGATAGTGATTCTGACTACGACCACGGCGTTGGCATCTATGCGGCTTTAGGTAAACACCTTGGCAGCGGCTTCCGCGGTGAATTCGAAGTTGCTTACCGTAACAACGATATTCGTCATATTGCCCCGGTTGCTCCTACTTTTGCCGGTTTCCCAGCTGGGACAATTTCAGGTGATACGAGCACATACTCATTCATGTTGAACGTACTTTATGACTTCAACAATGTCTCAAGTGCAATCACACCATATATCGGCGCCGGTATTGGTCTTGCTGTCATCGACAACGACATCAGCGGTATTAACCTCCCTGGCAACGCGACATCACCTGGTGCGATCGCATATGGCAGCGATGGTTCTACTGGAGCCATTCAGGGGATCGCCGGTGTTGCTATCCAGTTGGCGGAGCAACTTTCGCTGGATCTTTCTTACCGGTACTTTGTAACTGACAAGAAAGAGTATTCTGGCGCTATTAATGGCGTCGCCTCAAACATTGCTGCTGAATATGCAACGCACAGCCTCTTTGCTGGTCTGCGTTGGGACTTTGGCGCATCAACACCGCCAGTTCAGTACAAAGATTGCTGGGATGGTTCTAGCGTGCCAATGGCTGCTGAATGTCCGCCACAAATCATTGAAGAACAAACAGCTGACCTCGACCCGGTCGATTTCACTGTTTACTTCGACTATGACAAAGCCAACCTGACACCACAGGCTTCAACGTTGATTTCTGAAGCGTCATCTCGCGCTTTGCAGAACAACATCGACACAGTTGTTGTCGCAGGTAACACGGATACGTCCGGTTCTTCTGCTTACAACCAGGCGCTTTCGGAGCGCCGCGCACGTGTTGTTCGCGACGCCTTGATCGCTAACGGTGTTTCAGCGGATGCAATCCGCATGGAAGCATTCGGCGAATCAAACCCAGCCAAACCAACGGCTGATGGTGTTCGTGAGCCTCTTAACCGTCGTTCAGAAGTGTCTATCAGCTTCGAATAAGCGACAGGCCATTATCAGAAACCGGCGCAGTTCAGGCTGCGCCGGTTTTTTTATGTCTGTAATTATGAGGTGCAGGCTGCTTTAACGTGATGCTTGCTGAGATGCGCCGTAAAGCGTCATAAACGCGGCTACGCCCTGATTGACCTGATCATCAATTGCTTGCTCAAGGTTATCGGGAATGTCTCCCATTAGAACTCTGGTATAAAGCGGTTCTGTAATGAGCGCGCCAAGCCGCCATAAAGCGGCAACAGGGTCATCAATCTTCAATGCGCCCTTTTCTGCCAGTCTTTTGATAATCGGCGTGCAGTGTTCAATCATCCAGTCAGGGCCGTGAGCAAGGTAGGATTTACCCATTTCAGGTGTTCGTTCTGCCTCGAATGCAGCGATGCGCCGAAGGGAAAGGGCTTCGGGGTGTAAAAAGCCCTCCATGACCTGACGCGCCAACTGTCTGATAAACTCCTGCACCGGCAGGCTTGCTTCAATTGCATCGATGTTGACGGGAAGAAGATTTCTACACGTCTCCTCAATTGCGGCGCCGAATAATTCCTCTTTTGAGCGGAAGCGATTATAGACAGTCCGTTTTGAGACGCCAGCAGTGAGAGCGATCTGATCCATGCTGGCGGCGTCGAAACCACGCGCGAGAAAGGTCTTTCTCGCGGCTCTGACAATAGCGTCCGCTTTTTTGTCTATTGGCGCGGCAGCCTGTTCCGACATTTGTGGTCCCCAGTAATTTCGGCGTAAATCCGCCGAGCCCTATGAAAAGCATAAGCATATTGCCTGGCAATGAACATAGGGCGTAGGCAAGGGAGCGAGAGTTTACGTCCTGTTAACCCTCTCAGTCGAAGCATGCGCCATGGCTAGGAAGCGACCAAATATTATCCGTCGTAAAACGCGAAAACCCTCGCGCAAACGCTATGGTAAGGCGAAGGGCCGGAAAACGCCTGCGAACGGATATTTACGCTACATTGCCGATGCAGGTGTGTTTTGCATTACCTTGTTGATCGGGTGTGCGGCCC
>BQJH01000039.1 GCA_021604605.1 Hyphococcus sp. | reverse complement strand
TATTCGGCGGATTTCTCGTCACCCAGCGAATGCTGGCCATGTATAAGAAAAAAGAGCGCTAGGAATTTCAAATGGCAGATAATTTACCTGCGCTACTCTACGTCGTCTCAGGCATTTTGTTCATCCTGGCGTTACGCGGACTTTCTTCTCCGGAAACCGCGCGGGACGGCAACCGTTTTGGCATGATCGGTATGGGGATTGCTGTCCTCACCACCCTATTTGTGCTGGAGAATAAAGGTCTTGGCACCTGGGCTCTTGTGATCCTCGCGGTCGCGGCGGGCGCCATTCCCGGCGCTTTCATTGCGCGCAAGGTCAAGATGACCGAAATGCCCGAGCTGGTAGCGTTCTTCCACTCACTCGTTGGTTTAGCGGCGGTTTTTATCGCCTGGGCGGCGTTTTTGGCGCCCATGGCGTTCGGCATTGGCGAGCCGAACCACATTCATTTGTCTTCGATTGTTGAGATGTCGTTGGGCGCCGCAATTGGCGCCATCACATTTTCCGGCTCAGTGATTGCCTATGCAAAGCTCTCGGGCCGAATGTCAGGAAAGCCTATTCTTTTGCCATTCCGGCATTCTATCAATCTTGGCCTCGGCCTTTTCATCGTTTTGATGATGGGCATGTTGATGACATTCGAGCAATCTACGACGACGTTCCTGCTTCTCACTTTGGCGGCGTTTGCGCTCGGGTTTTTGCTGATCATTCCCATTGGCGGCGCAGATATGCCAGTCGTCGTCTCGATGTTGAATTCATATTCCGGCTGGGCGGCAGCCGGTATTGGCTTCACGCTGGAGAACATGGCGCTGATTATTACTGGCGCTCTCGTGGGGTCGTCCGGAGCGATCTTGTCTTACATCATGTGCAAAGCCATGAACCGATCTTTCATCTCGGTTATATTAGGTGGGTTTGGCGGAGAAGACGCAGCGGCGGGAGCAGGCGGTGAGGAAGATCGTCCGGTCAAACAGGGGTCAGCCGATGATGCCGCCTTTATCATGAAGAATGCCAACAAGGTCATTATCGTTCCCGGCTATGGGATGGCGGTTGCTCAGGCGCAGCACGCACTGAAAGAGATGACTGATAAGCTGAAAGAGGAAGGCGTAGAGATTAAATACGCCATCCACCCGGTTGCGGGCCGAATGCCGGGGCACATGAATGTTCTCCTGGCCGAAGCGCAAGTTCCTTATGATGAAGTCTTTGAACTCGAAGACATCAACGCCGAGTTCAGGACGGCAGATGTCGCGTTTGTTATTGGCGCCAATGATGTGACAAACCCGTCTGCCAAGACGGACAAGACATCACCGATTTACGGGATGCCAATTCTGGACGTTGAGAACGCCGGGACAGTGCTCTTTATCAAGCGTTCCATGGCGAGCGGATATGCGGGCGTACAAAATGAACTTTTCTTCCGTGATAACACGATGATGTTATTTGGCGACGCCAAAAAGATGTGCGAGCAAATCGTCAAAGCATTTTAAAGCACGCCATCGGTGATGGTTTTTCAGGAAAGTAAGACGGGGCAAAACATGAAATATCTGATGCTAAGCGCTGCAGCGCTTGCGCTAACGGCTTGTGGAAATGGCGATGGTAGTTCTTCTTATGAAGAACCAGCAGACGCCAAGTCTTCTGAAAATGCCGCCGATGATGTCGCGTCAGATGCATCTGGCGAAAAGTTATCCGCGATACTGGACGCGCAGTCTGAAGAAACAAAAGCGCGCTACCAATACCGCCACCCAAAAGAAACATTAGAATTTTTGGGTATTGAGCCCGGCATGACCGTTGTTGATACATTACCGGGCAGTGTTTGGTATGCAGGCATCCTGTCGGAATATCTTGGCCCTGAGGGGCGCGTTATCGGCGCGGCTTTTTCTCTTGAAATGCGCATGGCGATAGGCGGTCGATACGCTTCAGAAGAATGGCAAAGTGAAAATGCGAACTGGCCAACGACCTGGACTGACGAGCGCGAAGCAGACCGTGAAGAAGGCGAGGCGCCATTTTCTGGTTTCTTTTATGGTTCCATGCCGGATGAGTTTGCCGGGACGGCTGATGTCGTGATGGTTGTGCGGGCAGCGCATCATCTTAATCGCATAGAAGAGGGGCGTTATTTTGACATTGCCCTTTCTGATATCAATAAAATTTTGAAGCCGGGCGGTGTCATTGGCGTCATCCAGCATCGTGCGCCCGAAGAGGCGTCAGATGAATGGGCCGTTGGCAACAATGGTTATGTGAAGCAGTCGCAGATCATTGCAAAGATTGAAAATGCCGGATTTGAGCTTGTTGAGATTAGTGAGATCAATGCGAATCCAAACGATCAGCCATCTGAGAGCGACAAGGTTTGGCGTTTGCCGCCAACGCTAGGCGTTAATAAAGCTGACGAAGACTTGGTTGCTCAAATGCAGGCCATTGGTGAATCTGACCGCATGACATTGAAGTTCAGAAAGCCGCTTGAGTAGCGTTTAAACGATCAGTCGAAATTAAACTGAAATTCGCGCATCAGGTGAAAGCCGACGCGGAACTGTTTGCGGTCGCCGAAATCACGAATGATCGGCGTTTCGGCAAAATCATTGTAGATGTAGGTGTATGTCGCATAAGGATTTAGCGACCAGCGTTCAAAGATGTTGATATAGGCGGTTGCGCTAACTCCAAAATCACGAATACCGGCGTCTGCATCAAAAACAGCAAGCCTTCCGCCAGACGCCAGTGACTGTTCCGGTGTCACGGAGAAATATGCATCGGCATAGTTGTTACCGACCCATGAGGCTTGTGCTGTAGCGGAAAGTGAAACGGCATCCGTCCGAAAAAGCAGGGCCGTCACATACGCATCAACAACCGTGCCGCGGTGACCGGTTTTGATGCCGTGGCGGGCTTTAGCTTTCACCGCAAATCGATTGAGGAAGGTTGTCGCCGCAAAGGCGCCAAACTCAAATGTCGTGCCGACATCGCCCAACCCTTGTAAGGCTGGGTTGTCGTCTTCTTTTCGGCTGGCGCGTAACCTGAGGGTTGGGCCGATTGCAAAGCCTGAGAATCCGAACAGAGCAACATCAAATCCGTCATCATCCAGAAACAGGAAGTTTCTGAACTTCACATAGACTTGCGGGTCTACATCAAACTCATAATCATCCGAGCCAAAATAGTCCGGCTCATATACCGGCCCAACACCAATGCTGAGGTTAGTTGTTTCCGGCACCAAAAAGTTAAGAGCGCTGAAGAAGCCGCGATTGTCGTCTTCTTCACCTAGGGTAATCCGGTTTGCGTTCGGATCATCATATTCATCGAGGGACTGAGGCCCGAACATAAGGGGGCGCAAACGTGGCTCATCCAGCGTCTGCATATCCTTGTCTTGCTCTTGTGAAATTTTAAGAGCTTCTTCCTGTTCAGCCTTTTCCTGCTCGATTTTTTCTCTGCGCTCTTTTTCGGTCTCACCAAAAAGCATTGGGCTCAATCGAGGCTCATCAACGCGCTGTTGTGCGAAGCCAGGTGCTGTGCAGGAAAACACCACAAATCCGACAGATATACACTTCGCAATCATATAATTTCGCGACATCAACTTGACCCCCGGCTTTCGCCCGCAAAATAACAAATATACGGTATTCTAACGGTCATAACCTCTAAATCAAACGTAAGGTTCCCGATACCGCATTATGATTAAGCGGAAATTGCAAATTATAGATGAATTAACAAGAAACTGTGGCTCTATTACGCTGATAATTGGGCGCAAGTTCAGTTTTAATCGACAGCTTCTTCGATTGCCTCGCCAGTGTTCTCAATATCTCTGCCGACGCCTTTAACGGTCTCACAGGAGGCGAGAAGTAAACTGAAGGCTAGAATTAGAGTAATAATGCGCATGTCGATAAGCCCCTGATACACTGAAATCTACCACTTGAAGATGGTATTATGCGCAAAAACTGCCGTCAGGAAAGACGGCAATTCGGGTATTTTTTACATGCCGCCTTCGCGCTGCTGACGCTTGCGCATCAATTTACGCGCACGCCTTACAGCTTCCGCCTTCTGGCGAGCGCGCTTTTCAGACGGTTTTTCGTAGAATTTCCGGCGTTTCATTTCCCGGAAAGTCCCTTCGCGCTGCATCTTTTTCTTGAGCGCTTTCAGGGCCTGTTCGACATTATTGTCGCGGACAAAAATCTGTACCAAGGCTTTTCGCCTCCTCGTCAAGTAACTCTTCAAATAAAAACGCCACGGGTTGGCAGCCGCGACGCAAGAAAATCTCACAGCTCACGCAGCCTGTTTCGTGCAGGCAAGTGAGGCGATGTGGGCTATACCAAAGCTCAACAGCGCTGTCTATATGGGAAGTGTGTTCAATCGGTCAATAACTACGAAGGCCTCAAATGTCTGATAATAAAGAAGACTTTGCCCCAATTGATGGGTTTGAGCCTGTCAGAAAGGCGGTTTTCGCCAAAGCGCTTGAATTGGCGGCCTTTGAGGGGTGGACATCCTCTATGCTGGATGGCGCAGCAAGAGAGGCAAAAGTGACCCCAAGCAGCTTAAAAGCGGCATTTCCGGCCGGAATTCGTGATTTGTTGCGTTATTGGTCCGAAATGGCTGATGAGCAGATGCTGGCGGCCATGAAGACCTCTGAATTTGCCGGCCTGAAGATTCGCGAGAAAGTCGCCTTTGCCGTGCGATCCCGCCTGGATGTTCTGGCCGCCCACAAAGAAGCAGCCCGACGCGCTGCGGCGTTAATGGCGCTCCCGCCCTATAGTATTCTTGCTGCGACACTCAGTTGGAGAACCGCTGACAAAATCTGGCGGGGCCTTGGCGATCAATCCACAGATTTCAACTTCTACTCCAAGCGCGGGATATTAACCGGCGTTTGGACCTCTACTTTTGCGCGCTGGCTTGCCGATGACAGCGAAGACCGTGCGGCGACGCATGCGTTTTTAAATGATCGGATTGGGAACGTCATGCAAATTGAAAAGGCCAAAGCGCGGGTGAAAGACCTTGGGCTTGATCCAACTAAACCAATAGAATGGCTGGCCCGGCTTCGTTATCCGGCGAGGCGCTAGAGAAAAACTATCATTTAATAGTTGTGATGTGGCCCATCTTGCGACCCGGCCTGGCTTCGCGTTTTCCATATAGGTGAACGCTTAGGTTTGATTGTTCGGCGTGAGTGCGCCAGACGTTTACTTCATCACCAATAAGATTTTCCATGACCGCGTCCGAGTGACGGCAAGGGTCGCCAAGCGGCCAGCCTGCAACAGCGCGAATGTGCTGTTCAAATTGTGAAACAGCACACGCGTCACTCGTCCAATGCCCGGAATTATGAACCCGTGGTGCGAATTCATTGACGATCAGCCCACTGTCTTTCAGCATAAAGAATTCAACCCCGATGACGCCTACATAATCGAGAGCATTTAGAATTTTGTGGGTTATTTCTTGCGCATTCTGAATCGTCACAGCCGATGCCTTCGCCGGCACAGTGGATGTTTTCAAAATGCCCGCACGATGAACATTCTCAGCCGCATCATATAAGCGTATATCGCCATCGACACTACGTGCGCCTATAATAGAGATTTCCCGTTCGAAAGGAACAAAACCTTCAAGGATAGAGGGCGCTGCACCAATCTCCGCCCACGCATGCTCGATCGCTTTTTCAAAAGCACCCGGCAAATCATGTTCTTCCTTGGTAATTGTCGTTTGACCTTTACCGTCATAGCCAAGGCGGCGCGTTTTCAATATTGCAGGGCGTCCGACATGGTTTAGCCCCGCTTCAAGCGAAGCAAGATCATCAACGGCATAAAATGGCGCTGTCGCTGCGCCGATTTCGTTGAGGAAAGTCTTTTCAACCAGCCGGTCTTGCGCCTTTTCTAACGCCGCAACACCGGGACGAACCTTGGCGCCGGAACTGGTCAGAAAATTTACGGATGCAGCCGGCACGTTCTCAAACTCATAGGTAATCACATCGACCGCGGCGGCGAAGGCCAATAGTTTTGCTTCATCTGTGTACGCTGATTTGGTTGTCGCGCTGGCGACATCATCCGCCGGGCTAAGCTCATCTGGCCGTAAAATGTGGGTTTGAAGTCCAAGCTGGGCTGCTGACATGGCCAGCATCCGACCCAACTGGCCGCCGCCAAGAATGCCGATAACCCCGCCGGGTTCTACGACGTCAGGATGGTTGATTTGTTGAGCCATGAGCCTTTGCGCTAATCTTCAACACTTACAGCAACACTGTCTGTCTGGTTTGCTCGCCAATTATCATAGCGGGCGGCCAATGCATTGTCGGTGATGGCGAGGATTGAGATGGCAAGCAGCCCGGCATTTGCCGCACCCGCTTCGCCAATCGCTACTGTTGCAACGGGCACGCCCGCGGGCATCTGAACAATCGACAGTAAGCTGTCTAATCCTTTGAGTGCTTTTGATTGCACCGGCACACCAATAACAGGCAGGGGGGTCATCGAGGCCGTCATGCCGGGAAGGTGCGCAGCACCGCCAGCCCCGGCTATAATGACCTGCAAGCCTCGGGCTTTGGCAGTTTTGGCATACTCAGCGAGGCGGTCCGGCGTTCGATGGGCGGAGACTACATTGGTCTCATAGGCAACACCGAGCGCATCCAGCATCTGCGTCGCGCGGGCCATGACCGGCCAGTCTGAGCGAGAGCCCATAATAACGCCGACAATTGGGTTTTTCTGGGCTTCAGCCATTTGACATTGCTCCGGCGAGAAAAGAAGCGGCGCTTATAGCAGGCATCGCCCTTGGAGCAAGAAATAGCGAGGCAAGTAGAGCATAAAATATGTAGGAAGGGCGGAAATGAGGAGACGTCGTCTAACAGACGGGGGGCGCATGACGAACGCCTCCTCACACCGGACGCGGGAGCCGGCCGCTTCAGAAGGGGACTAATGGGCGACCTGATCCGCCCTCACAAGATGGGGCGCTGTGCAGGCTCTCTCAAGAGCGAAGCGGTGAACCGTGCCGCGCTCGCGCCGAATCGAGTAGTTATGGGTTTGAGGCGTAAGCAGGACTTTTGAATGTGTTTAGAGACGCTGATTTAGCATTTTCTGTCATAGAGATGACCAAGTAAAATTTTTATCGCGCTTACAGCAAATAAAGGTAAGCTCGAACGTGAAGACAGGGGACAGCGCAGAATGCGCTCTAAGAGCATGACGGCAAGGCCAGAAATATGAAGATCGGTGATACGACTCGCCCGGCGCGTCTTTCTCGTGTCGGTGAAAAAGGCAAAGCCCGCCCTCTTACCGCCGCGAAGGGAAGCGCCCCATCTGATAAAGTTGTGTTGATGGGAATCCCTGAAGCGGAGTTAACGCCGCGGGTCAGGAAAGCGCTCCTGTCGCTCATCAATGATATGCAGGACCTCCGCACGGAACTTGCGGAAACCAAAAATCGGCTGGGTGAGCTGGAGAAACTTGCTGATCGTGATCCATTATTGAATATCTTAAATCGCAGGGCTTTCGCGCGTGAGTTGGATAAAGCGCTGGCGATGATTGCTCGCCATGGCATGAAAGCCAGCTTGGTGTTTATCGACTTGAATGATCTGAAAATCATCAATGACACGATGGGCCATGGTGCAGGCGATGCGGCGTTGATGCATGTTGCGGCTTTGATTGAAGCGAATATCCGCCAGACAGATGCTGTCGCTCGGCTGGGCGGCGATGAGTTCGGTGTGTTGTTGTTTCAAACCGGCCAAGAGCAAGCGGAAATGAAGGCACGCGAGGTGGCTGAATTAATTGCCGCATCGCCGATTCTCTTTAAGGATCAGGCGATGACAGCGCGGATATCCTGGGGCGCTGTTGAAATTGAAAAAGGTTATTCCGCTGAGCAAGCGATGGAGATTGCCGACAGCGCCATGTATGAGGCGAAAAAACGCAAGTGATGGACCCGACTAAAGGCTAGCGTCAATTACGCGATGATGTCAGGCAGCATCTGGTCTTTGATCTTCTGTATACTATCTTTTAAGTGGAGTTTTTTCTTTTTGAGGCGCGCAATGGAAAGCCGCTCATAGGGCGATGAAACCTCGAGGGCTGTAATGGCTGCGTCGAGATCCCGATGATCTTCTTCCAGCGCAGCGAGACGGATCGCTAAAGCTTCGTCATTGGCGCCGGTAAAGTCCTCTTCACGGGCGGTGAAGCGTTGGCCGTCCATTAAATCTACGCCGATGCTTGACCGGCTCAGATCATCAAAAGGCGGTTCGCCATCGCTCATTCTAAGTTCCCTTTTTACGTATAACCGCGCCGTCTGTGTTGCTAAAGATATGGCCGATCAGGGTTTTTAGCAATGTAGAGGAAAACCCATTCTTGCGGCTGATCCCTGTGATGGCCGTGTAGGCCATCAAGTTATGCAGGGCTCGGTCAGCGGCATTATGACGATCTCCCGGGCTAAGAACCGAAAGGGACTCTCTGGCCAAACTTTCAAGCAATGCTTGCTCGACCTTTTCCGCCTCAAGCTCAATGTCTTTTATATGCGCGCGCAATATTGAAGCATCATTGGATGAGGCGCCGCCATGCCAGGTTTTTAAAAATTGGCGCGCACTGCGCAGACGTTGGGTCACGTTTTGGTTTAAGCCAAAGGTTTGCTCGATGGCTTTTCGAATCACCAGATCGGGCGCCGTTTCAAAATCTTCAGCGCTCCAGCATAACCAGAGCAGGATATTGATATCGGCTTGAAAGTCCTCCTGCAGATTAAGCAGAAGCGGCTCCACGCCGTCACGAGCATAATGTTCCAGCGACCACGTCCAAAACTTTTCACCTCCCACACTGTTCACAATTTATCCTCATCAAATATCGCGCAGAATTAGATTCAAACGAATCACCTAAAACCTTAATAGGATGTGAAAAAAGTAATGCAAAGTCATGATGTTGGCTTCCTGTATGCAGCCTAAGGGTGAGCATTACTCTTATAAATATGGTTGCAGTGCGTTAAGAGAGTATTTCGTGACAACATGCGCAAATGTGTGGTTATATTAGGGCGTATCATCAATATAAAGGAGGCCTAACATGGCGACAAAAGCTCAGATGGAAACCCTGACCAGGAAGCATCAAGAGCTAGAGGCGGCGATCTCTGCAGAGACAAAACACCCCGCCTTTAATGAACTCCGCGTTATTGAACTAAAACGAAAAAAACTATTGATTAAAGACAGACTGGAAGAGATGCGCGTGGACGATCTCGCGCCGAATTAGTGCAAAAACTTACCTGCGCTAAATTTTGCTTGGCGGCAGACTTACTCATGAATAACGTATAAAGAGCAATAAGTTCTTAAACTGCTCCGATGTAGCATCGGGGCAGATAAAGGCGTTGTTCAGAAAGTGTAATTATGGCCAGCCGATCCGTTATTATTACAGGCGCTGCAAGTGGCGTCGGCGCCGCTTGCGCGCGGCGTTTTGCAGCGGCAGGCGACAAACTGGTGCTCGCTGATAAAAAGGAAGATGCTGGCAAGGCGTTCACCAAAGAATTGGTTGCCGACGGGGCCACCGCCACTTTCGTTCACGCAGACGTCGCCAACCGATTGCACGTCCATAACATCATTGCTGAAGCGCTGGACGCGTATGGGCGTATCGATGTTTTGGCGCACACGGTAATGGAACAGTTTTCGGCGCCGTTTTTTGAAACATCAGAAGAAGATTTTGATCGTATCGTCGCCGCCAACATTCGCGGCGCATTTTTGATCAATCAAGCTGCGGCAAAACAATTCGTAAAACAGAGCAAACCTGAAGGGGCAACAGACACACCCGGCGCCATTGTCAATATCGGTTCTGTTGAGGCGGTGACGGCTGCCGCCGACCACGTTGCATTCGCCGCATCACAGGGTGGCCTACATCAGTTGACGAAGGCAATCGCCATGGCTTTGTCGCCACACGCTATCCGCGTGAACGCCGTTGGTGTTGGCTCTATCAAAGGCGAGTTGGATAAGGATGTCGCTCAAAAGCAATTGCGTGAAGCAACGCCGCTAAAACGTATTGGCGACCCGGAAGAGGTCGCAGAAGTTGTGTTTTTCCTGGCAAGTGAAGCCGCGTCTTATGTGACCGGACAATGCCTGTATGTGGACGGCGGAAGGCTAGCGCAGACCGACTCTATGAAAGAAAAACCAAAAGACGACTAAGCGGGTTTCTGGATCTTTTAGCTGTTGTTTTCTTCAGACCCGCTCAAACTCGCGAAGACCTTGTCAAGATCAACTTTGTTTGCGCTGCCTTCATCGGTTTCTGGTGCAGTTGTTTCTTCAACAGGCTTCAGGGTTGGGTCTTCTACAGGTTCCGCCGGCATCATTTTCGCGCGCTTCGCGGCTGCTTTACGAACAACAGTATCGAGATCAATCTGGGTGCAAAGTCCAAGACCAACAGGGTCTTGCGGCTGAATATTAGCAGAGTTCCAATGCGATCGATCACGCACCGACTGAATTGTTGTTTTGGTCGTGCCCAGAAGCTTAGCCACTTGTGCGTCAGATATCTCTGGGTGATTACGTACAACCCATGCAATAGCATCAGGACGGTTCTGTCGTTTTGAAACCGGCGTGTAGCGTGGACCTTTGCGTGTTTTTTCCGAAACAATTGTTTTTGGGCGCGACAGCTTCAGGCGATAGCTTTCGTCATCTTGCGCTTTTTCGATTTCATCACGTGTCAACTGGTGAGTAGTAATCGGATCAATGCCGCGGACGCCGCCGCCAACATCACCATCTGCAATGCCGCTCACTTGTAAGGGGTGTAGCCCACAAAATTCTGCAATCTGATCGAATGTCAGAGACGTGTTGTCGATTAGCCAGACGGCAGTGGCGATAGGCATTAACGGTTTGTCGGCCATGTTGGGCTCCAAAAAATATCTTTCACACTGGCGAGCGCCGCCAAAGAGGTCCAGCCTTTGACATCAGCCATAAGGCGAAGAACCGGCGCTCCTTTCGGAGAGCCGCGCTGACCGCCGGATTTTCGGGGAAAGCGCTCGCGTGCGACACGCGAATGCCGGGCATATAGAACGATTGGACGTCCCCGCCAAGGCTCTTAGGCGACTTTCAGAACGATTTTACCAATATGATCGCCAGATTCCATGTGGGTATGGGCTTTTGCTGCCTCATTCAGTGGAAAAATCCGGTCAATCACAGGGCTGATCTTGCCCGATTCTATCAGGGGCCAGACAGTTTGGCGGATAGATTTGGCCAGGCGGGCCTTTTCCTCTGGCGAGCGGGCTTTCATCGTGGAGCCGGTAAGGCGCAAGCGTTTGCGCATAATGGTCATGACATTGATCTCAGCCGTTATGCCTCGAAGGAACGCGATGGAGACATGACGCCCACCTGTATTGAGGCATTCGAGGTTGCGCGCCACAAAGTCTCCCCCAGTCATATCCAGGACAACATCTGCGCCGCCGGATTTGACGATCTCCTCTTCCCATTTGTCATCATTGTATTCATAGGCGGCGTACGCGCCTAATTTTTTTGCAACGGCGCATTTTTCAGCACTACCAGCGGTTGCTATCACTTTGGCGCCGATGGCTGTCGCGAGTTTAATGGCCGTCACCCCGATGCCGCTGGTGCCGCCATGAACAAGCAGCGTTTCATTTGGCTTTAAGTTGGCGTCATCAAAGACATTGGCCCAGACGGTAAAATAGGTCTCGGGCAGGGAGGCAGCCTCTTCCATGGATAGCCCCGACGGGACGGGCAAACATGACCCGGCATCAACGCTCGCATATTGCGCGTATCCCCCGCCGCTCAGCAATGCACACACTCTGTCGCCTACTGACCAGTCTGTAACCGCTTTGCCGACAGCGGCAATCGTGCCAGCCGCTTCTAGTCCTGGAATATCTGTTGCGCCGGGCGGCGGGGGATAAAGCCCCATCCGTTGAAGAACATCGGGGCGATTAACGCCTGCGGCTTCAACCTGAATAATCACTTCGTTCGAACCCGGTACAGGGACTGGGCGCTCTGTTGGTTTGAGAACTTCAGGCCCACCAGGTTCCGTAATTTCAATGGCGGTCATAACCTCTGGTTGGGAAGGGTGCGACATGGAATATTCCTGCATCTCTGGTTGGATCTGTTCTTGAACCCATGGCCGCAATTTCGCAAACTCTATCTACCTTGCGAGGAGAGAAATGATGGATGTTGAACCGTTAAATGAAAAGCCGGATTTAACCTTGGCGTTCCTTGCCAAACAGGACCTTTACACGCTGTCTGTTGGCGATCTCGAAGAACGGATTGCAGCCCTGAAGGCGGAAATAACCCGATGCGAAAAGACTTTAGGAGACAGGGGCTCAACGCTCTCTGAAGCGGAGAAATTGTTCAAGTCGTGATTTCTATTGTTAGTGTCTCAGGTTGAATTTGTGAGTGCCCGCGTTGAGGCCGAAATCGGTCTTGGCTAAAGGAGAAAACATCCGAGGAACCAATGGACGAACAGTATATTTGGACATTCGTCGTCGATTATAAAGGCGGTACTTATGCCAGTCAGTTTGAGTGTTCAAATCTAACGGATGCTGTAGCTCAGTATAACGTGACTGATCCGTCTGGTCAGGGAGCAGTTCCACTTGATACCAAGCCAACGTTGCTAGATGGGCTGTTTGGAGTTTTCTGTAGCACTGGCCGATCAAAAGATGGGGCGTTAATCCTCGCGAATATAATCAAAACCTACAGTTGAAGAAGTTGGTTCTTCGTAGTGTTGACGAAGCTTTACTCCCGTAACCGGATATTTGAATCCAGATTGAAAAACTATCTATCTATTTATCAGGCAAAGGTATGTGTTCTGTTTCATCTGGCGGTAGGGAAAAGTAAGAATCCTGAAAACCGGCTTGGGCGGATAAGGCCCAGTCAGTTTTTGCTTTCTCGAGACGCTCATTCGATGTTGCAACGAAGTTCCACCAGATTAAGCGTTTCCCGAGGGGCGCACCGCCAAGCAACATGAGTTTTGTCTGTGCAGTTGTTTTTATTGTTGGCTTGGCGTCAGGCTTAAATATCAGCATGGCGCCGCGTTCAAAATGTTCGCCATCAACGCTTAACCCGCCCTCAAGAATGTAAAGAGCGCGCTCTTCATGATCTTCCGGTAGTGGGATGACGGTTTCATTTTGTGCTTCTACTCCGAGATAAAACATCTCAGAAAATGTCTTGACCGGTGATGTTTCACCGAAAGCGCTCCCCGCAATTAACCGCATTTCGAGACCACCGGTGCTGATGACGGGAAGTGTGCTTTTGGGATGATGATGAAAAGCCGGCGTGGTTTCAGCGTCTTTTTCTGGCAAGGCAATCCAGGTTTGAATGCCGTGCATTTTTTGGCCATTGCGTCGCGGGCCTTCGTCGGTGCGCTCTGAATGGACTATACCACGCCCGGCGGTCATCCAGTTGACGTCGCCGGGACGGATCACCTGATCAAAACCGAGATCATCTTTGTGCCGAATCTCACCCTCGAAAAGATAGGTGACAGTCGCAAGACCAATATGCGGATGTGGGCGCACATCAATCCCGGTTCCGGGTTTAAAATCAGCCGGACCCATTTCATCGAAGAAAATAAATGGCCCGACCATGCGGCGCTTTGCATAAGGTAAGAGCCGACCAACCGTGAAACCGCCCAAATCATGAATGCGTGGTTCGATTTTAATTTCGATTGAGCTCATGTGCGCCTCTTTTGCCAAAATCAATTTTCCTTTTGTAGAGGAAAGTAGAGCTAATTGCCCATCACGATTTTTTTTGTCAGCTCTCTCAAATCGGTTTCTGCGGTCTGAAAAGCTGGGTCATCTTCCGGGCCCATCCCCATGAAGAGCTTATAGCCTTCTTCAAGGCTGAAAATCTGCAAGGTGACGCGGCGGATGTCCGCGTCTTTAAGTTTCGGATTTGCAGCGCGCACCAGATAGTAAATAAAACGCCCAATCGGTCGATAAAGGTTGCGGACAGTATCCATGGCCGCACTGTCACTGCCGGCATACCCCCACATCTGATAGAAAAAGCGGTGAGATACGCGGGCATTGCGAGCGTAAAAAGCAACAACATTCATCAGGATATTGAGAGGCTCATCACTATCAGCCTCAAATTGTGTAAGATGTTCCTCAACATACGTCACCAGTACTTCGCATAACATGGCATCCAGGAGCGCGTGCTTTGTCGGAAAGTGATAGGTCAGATTCCCGACCGCAATATCTGCTTTGTCGGCGACTTTACGCAGCGATAATCCGGCGTGCCCTTCACGCGTAAAGATATCCAGTGTTGCAGCAATAATTTTTTTTAATGTTTGACTGGTTTTGGCGGATTTACCTTCTGTGAGCTTCAGCGATGGCCGTTTTTGTCGTAATTCATCCAAATGAAAGACTATGGCTCTAATTGCTTTTTCTTTTTCTAGATGATGAATAGACTTGTGCATAAATTGCGTTCCCCCTAGTTGACGGCAGTCACGCATGTGATTATGTCACCGCCCTCTTTAGGGCATATGACCTAAATGACTTTGCGGGGTCTAGACAAGCCCGGAAAATCGAGATTTGATCGAAAACCCGTCTTCGGATAGGCGATCACTAGAAAACCCGGTTGTGTGGCGATCTCCCCCTGCTGCATTTCTCGGGGGCCGCAGCAAGTTTACTTGCTGCGGCCAACCTTTCCCAAAAATTACCTATTTATTGTGCCGCAAGTGTTTCGCGCTGGCGCCATTCTTCGATCGCATCGAGCGCGCGGACGCTCATGGCGCGTTTTTTGGCTGCGCCTTTTTCCTTGCCTTTAAGGCGGCGCCCCGTTTCGTCTTTGGTCGGCACGGAAATCTCGGGAAACAGCCCAAAATTGACGTTCATTGGCTGGAAAGACTTCTTGGAACTCGTATTTGCGGAAATATGTCCCCCGGTGATGTGGCGGAGGAGAGCGCCAAAGGCCGTTGTCTCCGGCGGCGGCGAATGCCGCCCGCCAAGGGCGTCCGCTGCTGCAAAACTTCCAGCCAACAAGCCAATAGCTGCGCTTTCCAGATACCCTTCAACGCCGGTAATTTGCCCGGCAAAGCGCAAAGAAGGCCTGACCTTTAAACGTAGAGTTTCATCCAGCAGTCGAGGCGAGTCTAAAAACGTGTTCCGATGAATGCCACCAAGACGTGCGAACTCCGCATTTTCAAGGCCTGGGATCATCCGAAAGACATCCGCCTGGGCGCCGTATTTCAACTTGGTCTGAAAACCGACCATATTATAGAGCGTGCCGAGAGCATTATCCTGACGCAATTGAACGATGGCGTGCGCGCGTTTTCCGGTGCGTGGATTGGTTAGTCCTACTGGTTTCATGGGCCCAAACCGAAGCGTTTCAGGGCCGCGTTCAGCCATCACTTCA
>BQJH01000038.1 GCA_021604605.1 Hyphococcus sp. | reverse complement strand
GTCAGACCGGCGGGAAGATTTCAGGACAGAAGTGCTCGGCCTTGTAAAAGCGCAACGCGTTAAAAATGCGGTGATCGTGCCTACAGGTTCCAAAGGCGGCTTTTATCCAAAGCAACTGCCAGAGTCGGGCGACCGAACGGCCGTCTACGAAGAAGGGCGCGAGGCTTATAAGGTCTTTATACGCGGCCTCCTCGATCTCACCGACAACATTATCAAAGGTAAAATCACACCGCCAAAAGACATGGTGTTGTGGGATGACCCTGACCCCTATCTCGTTGTTGCCGCCGACAAAGGCACCGCACAATTCTCCGACACAGCAAACTCTATCTCAGAAGAATATGGGTTCTGGCTCTCCGATGCTTTCGCTTCGGGCGGGTCAGCCGGTTATGATCACAAAGTCATGGGCATTACGGCCCGCGGCGCCTGGGAAGCCGTAAAACGCCACTTCCGTGAAATGGGTAAGGATATACAAACCGAGCCATTCACCGTGGCGGGCGTCGGCGACATGTCCGGTGATGTGTTTGGTAACGGCATGTTATTGTCTGAACAGATCAGGTTGATTGCCGCTTTTGATCACCGTGATATTTTTATTGATCCTGACCCCGACCCGGCAAAGTCCTTTAAAGAACGAAAACGATTATTCGATGTCGGGCGCAGCTCTTGGCAGGACTATGATAAAAAGCTGATCTCAAAGGGCGGCGGCGTATTCTCCAGGTCGGCAAAGTCGATTTCCCTGACGCCGCAAATCCAGTCCATGCTTGGCGTTGAAACAGCATCGTTGACACCAAACGATCTTATCAAGGCGATTTTAAAAACGCCGGTTGAGCTCTTCTGGCTTGGCGGTATCGGCACTTACTTCAAAGCGGAAGATGAAGAGAACTTACGGGTTGGTGACCGCGCTAATGATCCCATTCGGATTAATGCCAATGAAGCTGGCGCCAGCGTTATTGGCGAAGGCGCCAATCTTGGCCTTACCCAATTAGCTCGGATCGAATTTGCTCGCGCAGGCGGTAAAATCAACACGGATGCGATTGATAATTCAGCTGGCGTTGATTCCTCAGACCATGAAGTCAATATCAAAATTCTTCTTTCATCGGCGATAGAGCAAGCTGAACTGAAATCAGAAGACCGCAACGAGCTTCTCGCCTCGATGACAGATGATGTCGCTGACCATGTCTTGCGTCATAATTACGACCAGACCAGAGCCATTTCACAGATGGCGGTTTCGGCAGCTGATGATCTGGATATTCATGCCCGCTTTATGTTGACGCTAGAACGTATCGGTCGTCTTGATCGTGCAGTAGAATACCTGCCTGCAACCGATGAAATTATGGCGCTACGCCAACTCAACACAGGTCTGTCGAGACCCGAGCTTTCTGTTCTCCTGGCCTATGCAAAATTATGGTTGTTTGATGAGCTGGTCTCATCCAACGCGCCCGACGATCCGGTTTTTGAAAGCGAACTTTTCGCTTATTTTCCACAAGCTTTACACGGCTTCACAAAACCGGTTGTCTCCCACCAGCTTCGACGGGAGATTATCGCCACGCGTCTTTCAAACGAGATTGTAGACACGTGTGGGGTCACATTTGCCCAGCGAGTTGTAGAAACAACGGGCGTTGATTTCGCCGCTGTGGGTCTTGCCTATGAAGCCGCACGACGCATTTACAATCTCGGTGACTTCGCAGCGATGGTCGATGAATTAGACAATAAGGCGCCTGCATCACTGCAAATTTCCTTGTATCTTGAAGCTTCAGACCTGTTGCAAGAACAAGTCTTTCATCTCCTCAGTGAACAACGCAATAAAAACGCAATTCTTGAGCAAGGCGTTAAACCTGTCGCGATGAAGTATCAGGCGCCTGTAGCAGAGTTTAAAAAGGCGCTCCCTGAAATTTTGCCCGAAAAAGCAGCACATGCGCTGAAAGAGCGCTATGATTTCTGGATCGAGCAAGGCGCACCTAAAGAGATTGCATCCAGTGCGGCGTCCTTGCCAGCACTTGAATACGCACTCGACATTGTCGACCTTGCTGGTGAGACAGGCTGGTCAAACCCGGCTGTAGGCAGTGTTTATTTTGCCGTTGGACAAGCTTTTGAGTTTGACGCTTTGCGCGAACGGGCAAGGCGCTCCCCGCCTGTCGATCATTACGATAAAGTTGCGATCCGACAGATCATTGAAGACTTAACCGCAAAACAGCGCATGCTGACCAAAACGATAATCGGCTTTAAAGAAAATGAGCCGAAAGGTAAGCCCGCTGACTGGGTCGCAAAATTGCTGGCGCAATGGGAAGAAAGCTACAGCACCGCAGTCAAACGCTTCCATGCAGTCTCCGCAGAGCTGGACCTTGCCGGTGCAGTCAGCGTGGGCAAATTCTCACTGCTCATTCGAAAAGTCGATGAACTCATTGAGGCGGCTCACCACTGAGACCGCCTTCATTAGTGCCGAAAATGTCGAATGCCAGTGAACACCATGGCAAGACCGGCCTCATCCGCAGCGGCGATAACTTCCTTATCACGCATTGATCCGCCTGGTTGAATAACAGCCGTGACGCCCGCCTCCGCTGCAGCCAGCAATCCATCGGCGAAGGGAAAAAACGCATCCGAGGCAACCACAGAGCCTTGCGTCAACGGTTGGTCTGCACCGCAAGCTTTTGCAGCATCAACCGCTTTGCGGGCCGCAATCCGGCTTGAATCCAATCGGCTCATCTGACCGGCGCCAATCCCAACACACGCCCCGTCTTTGGCGTAAACAATCGCGTTTGACTTTACATGCTTGGCAACGCGGAACGCGAATAGCATATCATTGATTTCCTGATCGGTCGGTTTGCGTTTGGAAACGGTTGTTAAATCATCGCCCGTAATCCGCTTGTGATCGCGTGACTGCAACAGAAAACCACCCGCAATAGGCTTTACGATATTATCACTGTCATCAGCGCTCGGTAGCCCGTCTGCTAAAAGAACCCGCAAATTCCTCTTGGAAGAAAGTATGTCGAGAGCCTCGCCCTCCGCGTCTGGTGCAATCACAACTTCGGTAAAGACGTCGACAATTTTCGTCGCCAGAGGCGCCGTTATTCTCTGATTCACCGCAACAATCCCACCAAAAGCGGATACAGGGTCACATCGAAAGGCGTTATCATAGGCGGTCGGTAAATCTTCAGCGATGCTAACGCCGCATGGGTTGGCATGCTTGATGATAGCGACAGCGGGTTTTGCGGCGCCAAATTCTGCAATTAATTCATAGGCGGCATCTGTGTCATTCAAATTGTTGTAAGACAGCGCCTTTCCCTGAACCTGTCGCGCCGTCGCAGCGCCGCAACGCTTATTACTCGATGCGTAAAACGCTGCTTTTTGGTGCGGATTTTCTCCGTATCGCAACTCCTCCTGCAGTCGCCCTGAAAAAGTGACTTGATCTGGAAACACAGTACCCTGTTGTTCACAAAACCAGTTAGCAATCGCGCTGTCATAAGCGGCCGTCATGGCATAGGCCTTAGCCGCCAGTCGTTTTTTCATTTCAATGGTTAAACCGCCGAGTTCTTCGACCTCAGCCGCAACCTGATCGTAATCAGCCGGATCGGTAACAACTCCAACATAAAGATGATTTTTTGCCGCCGCTCTAATCATTGCGGGACCGCCGATGTCTATATTCTCAACACAATCTTTGTATCCGGCGCCGCTCTCAACCGTCTGCTCAAATGGGTAGAGATTAACAATCAACAGATCAATCGACCCGATGTCATGATCTTCCATCGATTGGCGATGTTCAGAATTATCACGCAAAGCGAGCAGTCCACCATGGACACGCGGATGAAGCGTTTTAATCCGCCCATCCATCATTTCCGGAAACTTCGTCACATCCGAAACATCACGAACCTCAAGCCCCGCCGCGCGCAAAGCCTTACTCGTGCCGCCAGTTGAAATGAGTTCAACACTATTTGCGGCAAGACGATTTGCGACTTGCTCAATTCCATTTTTATCAGACACCGAAAGTAGCGCTCGGCGCACAGGGGTTATTTCTTGCATTTTGTCTCCAATTCATGAGGCAAACAAAAGACCGTCAATCTTTGTATTCGCCAGAAATTTCATACTGATCAGTGGTTTTTTGCGGAAGCCTGTTGAGAGGGGCCAGCGCTAAACTCTGGCACGAGGTGATGCACAGCCTCATCCAACCCATCCTGATTGGCATCACGTGCATTTTTGATCACATCTTCAAATCTTGGTTTCAACAATGGCAGATCGATCATCGCCGGAGAGGCCAGAAGCACGCCATCGGCCCCGGTTTTGATCAGCTTATCGGTATCGAGAAAGATTTCTTCAAACAGTTTCTCACCTGGTCGCAACCCTGAGAACTTAATTTCGATATCTTCGCCCGGTTTAAGGCCATGCGCTTCGATCATGCGCTTTGCCATGTCCAGAATTTTCACCGGATCACCCATGTCCAACACAAAAATCCGACCATCGTGGGTCACTATGCTCTTTTGAGCGCTATCCAGACTGGCGGATTGCAAAACCAGCTGTACCGCTTCCCTCGTCGTCATAAAATACCGAAGAATATCCGGGTGCGTGACAGTAACGGGTCCACCGCGCTCAATCTGCCTTGTAAAAAGCGGCGCCACCGATCCGGTTGAGCCTAAAACATTACCAAATCGAACCGTAACAAATCGTGTTTCGTTTTGAGCGACATCAAGCGCTTGTGCATAAAGTTCAGCAATACGTTTTGTCGCCCCCATAAAGCTGGTTGGGTTTACCGCCTTGTCCGTGGAAATAAAGACGACTGTTTCTGCGCCATGCTCCATGGCGGCGTCAAAAACATTCCTTGCGCCATAGACATTGGTGAGCGCACCCGCGCAGCGGTTTTCTTCAACAATCGGCACGTGCTTAAACGCTGCCGCATGCACGACAATATCCGGCTTTATCGTTTCGAAAACACGCTTGAGGTGTTCCGGCCGGCAAATATCCGTAAGCTCAGACGCAATAATTTCACCGAACCCCGCCTCTTTCAGCTCAAGGTCAATTTGATAGAGTGCAAATTCCGAATTATCGAGCAGCACCATCTTCTCGGGCCCAAAAGCCGCGATCTGACGAGAAAGCTCTGACCCGATGGTGCCGCCTGCCCCGGTAACGAGCACGCGGCTGCCGCTGATGAAACGGCGCGCCGCACGCTGATCAATATTGCGGGGTTCGCGCTGTAACAAAAACGACAGATCCGACTGGGCGCTCGCTCCGGGCATTGAGCGCCCCAGAGATGGCGTTCCCGAAAATTTTTGAAGTATTTGGGTTAGTATTCCCACCTGCGACCCCAATTAAAACAACTAGTCATAGCGTTTAGCGTATCAGAATGATTTTCGCAAAACTTAGGTCAGACCCCATCCAGACGCTGCAAGGCCCATTTAACCTTGAGGCACTCTTGCCCATTTTGTAGCGGGAAAGCGCTTGCCATCAAGGCGATTTGCTCGCTCGCTACCGGCGCGCCGCCACCGCCACAGTAGATGCTCTTTTCAAGAAACAATTCCGGGCAATTTGATTTAAATCGCCATCCCTCTTTATTGCCCAGCAATAATATCACCGAACGGCGGTCCCGCGCCAATGATGCTTTCACGCCTGGGTGAAGGTGAAAACGCCAGACCGCTGCGCCAAGAGAATGTTCAGCAAGGGCAATCAGATTTTCCTCACCGCGCAAATCCGCGCCGTTGCTCGACAGATATAAACGCCTTTGATAACGCGCCTCAGCGGCTTGATTAGAAAACCGCCTTTCGAGCTCAAGCAGTTGTCCTTTTACATCTTCTGACCGCCGATGCGTAATCGAAGAAAATTGGGGCGTGGATACATCCTTGCCGTCAAAAGACAATGTTGAATGAGCGGCCGGCTGCTCAAGCGCAAATCGCCAGTCTGAAGCGCGGTGCCCACCATTTCCGCAATTGACAATAATCCGGCTACGCCCTGATGAAAAATGGAAAGAACCAGAACTTTTAAACCGCTGAGCACCAACATCATCGCCTGTATCGACAATGGCGAGCGCCCGTGATGCAGACAATTTATGATAGCCCGAGTGACGGGCAAACCCTATTGGCCCTGTTTCACTCTTTGCCGCTTCATAAATTGAAATAACAGCGCGCCTGTCATCTTCATAACCACCATTAAAAACAGCCAGGCCGCCATCAGCACATCTAAAAAACTCCGCCATAGCGCTGACCCGGGTCACCGTATGACGCAAAAAACCCGGCGGTTGAAAGCCTCGTGATTCCATTACTTTTAGCAGTGTCTGTAACCGGACCGCGAGTTTTAGTTGCCGAGAAGGGTTGCGGCTTACATGCCCGCCATCGGCACGTAGCTGCAAACGCAACTCACGCCGCGCCATCTCCAGGCCGCGTTCGGCCGGGCCATCACAACCGGGCAAACAATACCCGGCGATGGACAGGCCAAGCGATGTCATCAGGCGATCAAAGCCTGTATCAGCGCGATGCGCCGTTAGCGCCAGATGACGCGTTTGCCGCGCCATTGTTGTCAAAACACGACTGCGCCACATGGCATCTGTCTTGGACAACATCATTGGCGCGTATGAGCAAAGCTGCATCAACCGCTCGGAGACATAATAAGGGTCCCAGGCGTCAGCCGACCATTTTTCGTGACGATCCAGCCAGGCTTTCATCAAGGCCCTTGAGACTACCCGTCCCTCGTCTCCCAGCGCAGAGACATGACGCAACCATGAAAATTCTTGCAAGAATCCCATCAGCGCACGACCCGCCTCAGCCAGATCCCACATCCGTTCGATTTCGCCTTCGCATTCAAGCGTTTCGTCACCAAGGCTGACCCAGCCGCGCGCAAAAGACTTGGCCAGTTCCTTATCAGGAGAAAAAGGATCAATCGGCTGATACAACAATCGATCCGGCGCCGGGCCTTTTAGCTTGGCCTGATAAAACGGACTTTCACCCCAAACTCTTTGCATTCTGGAAAGGACGTTTTTAGGGGCATTGCGTTGTGGGCCGCTATTCTTCTTCATCGCTCTCGCCACGCTAAGCCCCTCGTCTTAGCGCCGCGATATTGTCGGCATAAGAGGACGCCTCCCCTTTAAAAACCGCTGATCCTGCAACAAGAAGGTTGGCGCCAGCAGAGATCGCCAATGGCGCCGTTTGCGGATCAACGCCGCCATCAACTTCGAGGAAAATGTCTTTTCCGGTTTGATCGATCAACGCTCGCAAGGCTTCAATTTTTTTGAGTTGCGACGAGATAAATTTCTGCCCGCCAAAGCCGGGATTAACTGACATCACCAGCACTAAATCAAGTTCATCCAAAATCGGCTCGACACACGAGACAGATGTCGCCGGATTTAAGGCGACGCCAGCTTTCATACCTGCCGATTTAATCGACTGAATTGTTCGATGAAGATGCGCCCCCGCCTCCGGGTGAACCGTCAATATATCCGCACCAGCCTCAGCAAAATCATCAATGTAAGGATCGACAGGCGAAATCATCAAATGAACGTCAAACGGCTTTTTGGTAACCGGACGGAGAGCCTTCACAACGGCTGGGCCTATCGTGATATTCGGCACAAAATGGCCATCCATAACGTCAACATGGATATAATCCGCCCCCGCCTCATCAATGGCGGAAATTTCTTCGCCCAATCGGGCAAAATCGGCGGCTAAAATAGATGGAGCGATGCGAACAGTCATGAACATGACGTATCGTGATACGGCTTCAAAGCGCAATCATATCAAGATGAATTCGTCGCAAAATTAAAAAGAAAAACCCCGCCTTCCGGCGGGGCTTTAGTGTGGGGGTGCAAGGGACGTAGAGGGGACAAAATGGCTTGCTGCCAAAATACTCTTCACTTCTTGTTCTAATAATCTAGTCGAGGATTGGGGCGGAAATAAGACTAAATCTGCAAAACATCTCCTAATTCTTTGTAATCATGGGTTAATTTTCATTTACCATAATGTCGTTCTGGCGCTTGATGGGTCGAGGTTTAAGGACCGTGCGAACTTTTATGGCGCTATAGGCGACAACGCCCATCATGGTCGCTCCGACAATAATCCCGCCCAACCACTCTACGCCGTAAAAACCAAAGCCGCTTAATGCAAAGAAGCTGAGGCCCGCAACCAGCAAAGCGAATCGTAAAGGCGACTTAACTATCTTCCAGGCTGATTTAGCAGCCGTTCCGGTAACTTCTTTCGCAACATTGACACTTTTGCTTGCAATATCTCCGGCGGCTCCAACAACATTTTTAAGTCCAATGAGCTTAATCAGCGCCGCCAGGACGCCAGCCATAGCGGCAAGCAAGGCGAGGTTTTTCTTATATGGAGAAGCTTGTTGGTCGTCTGGCGTCGCGTCGCTGGTATGATAAATAAGCGGCGCCTCCACCACTGTCGGAAAAGCAGCTTTGTCAAAATCCGCCGCATGTACTGGCGATAACGCTGCGGTAGCGGCAATCAACGAAGAGGCCGCCATCATCGCTATCTTGGTTTTTCTGGTGTTTGGCACACAAATACCCTTTTTGACCCAGCATTATAAATGGGGCGCAAGGCATCACGTTTCAACGCCCCACACAACTGTGCTGGATCTCTATTAATATGTTGATTTTATAGGATTTATTTAAATTGCCCGTTAAGGCAGGCCAGGAAAACTCTCGACAAACTTGATTTTCAGGTCCGGAAAGCTCTCGACATATTGTATTTTCAAATCCGGGAAGCTCTCAACAAACTTCCATTTTCCGCACTCATCAGGGAAGCTTGTTACTTCCTTCACGTGCAAATCTGCAAAACTTTCAACAACTTGTACTTTAAGGTCCGGAAAGCTCTCGACGACCTGAACATCTCCAAACAGAGGAAACCCTTCAAAGGTGCAATCGTCTGGATCTACATCAGATCCCACACTGACCGCTTGGGCCTGAGCGGCGGCAAACACCGCGAAAAGGGCTTGCTGGATAAGCATTTGATGATTTTAGGTCACACAATCCGGTTTCGCTACCCTCTAACTATGTGAATTTATTGACTCGCTCGCAAAAGCTGCCTACTTCCCTGCTTGCAATATTGCAGTGCAGCGCGCGCAATCGGCCATTCCTCTGGAACGCCCCACCATTAGACGCAGCGCCATCAACGCCTCGCAACATGCATTAGATATCGCATCGCTTCCAAGGCGGAAGAGCGGGGCGTTGAACAATAACCTCACCGCCGATGCATACCCGGTTCCTTTTTTAAAAATTTGATCCGGCAAAAATTACTAAACGGAGAACGAATGTCGTTTGCTGATCTCGGCCTTGAGCCGAAACTACTCGAAGCTATCTCAGCTTCTGGCTATGAAACGCCCACCCCTATTCAAAAAGAAGCCATACCGCCCGCCTTAGAGGGTCGTGACGTTTTAGGCATTGCCCAGACCGGCACCGGTAAGACCGCTTCTTTTACCCTGCCGATGATACAGCGACTGGCGAAAGGCCGCGCCAAAGCGCGCATGCCGCGCTCACTCGTGTTGGCGCCGACGAGAGAGCTCGCCGCGCAGGTTGCAGAAAACTTTGATAAATACGGCGCGAACCACAAGCTGTCGATGGCGCTTTTAATCGGCGGTGTTTCGTTTGGCGATCAGGATGCGAAACTGACGCGCGGCGTTGATGTATTGATCGCAACCCCTGGCCGCTTGATTGACCATTTTGAGCGCGGCCGGCTTTTGCTGACAGGCATTGAAGTCATGGTTGTTGATGAAGCAGATCGCATGCTCGACATGGGCTTCATCCCGGATATTGAAAAAATCTTCAAACTGACGCCAATGACGCGCCAAACATTGTTCTTCTCGGCGACAATGCCGTCAGAAATCCAGCGCATCACCGACCAGTTTTTGCATAACCCTGCTCGGGTGGAAGTTTCAAAACCGGCAACAACCGCTGACACAATCAGCCAACGTGTGGTTCGCCTACCGGGCAAAGATGACAAGCTTAAACGTAATGTCTTGCGCGAGTTACTTGGCCATGCCGATGTGAAAAACGGCATCATCTTTTGCAACCGGAAAACGACCGTCGATATTGTCGCCAAGTCTTTGCAAAAACACGGGCTGAACGCGCGCCCCATCCACGGCGATCTGGCGCAAGCATTTCGCACGGAAACCCTTGATAAATTCCGCAATGGTGAAGTGCAGTTTCTTGTCGCCTCAGACGTCGCCGCTCGCGGTCTCGACATCCCTGATGTCAGCCACGTGTTCAATTACGACATGCCAATCCATGCAGATGACTATGTTCACAGGATTGGGCGCACAGGGCGGGCTGGCAAAAAAGGGGCCGCGCTAATGCTCATGACCCCTGCTGACAAAAAACATTATGATGCAATTTTGCAGACTATTGGTGTTGATGATATTGAAGCGCTGGACTTTTCAAACTTCTTAGAAAAGCAATCAGGTAGTCGCTCACCTAAACCATCCAAAAGCTCGGATCGTCCAAGCCGTCGCCACTCACCGAAACAGGAAGCTGAAACGTCAGACAACTCAGCGCCTGAGGCTGAAAAAACACCAGCAAGGCGTACACGTAATAGCACTAGAAAATCGACGAAACACGAAGCACCAGCAGAGCCAGTCGTTGGTTTAGGCGATCACGTTCCGGAATTCATGATGCGCGGTATCGCCAGTTAACGTTCCGTATATGCGCTGATTACCACTCATTTGGCTTTTTAGGTCTTCATTTGCGCAGCGTCGCTAGCTTTTGCTTGCGCATCATATTGCGCGCCTATTGCTCGTGAAACAGAAGCAAATCACATAAGATCCGCTGAACACCGGCGGGCGACTTTTCTGGCTGTGCCTTAGAAACGAATACAAGCCACACAATCAAAATTATCGTGCCCTGTTTTCAGCGCGCAACCTTCACGCCTTCAACTTATAAAAAGATCGAATGGAACATCTCAAAAACAAGACATTTCATTGAATCCAATATCAATGCGGCGGTGCTTCACCACGTGATTGGACAATTCGAAAGTACAAACAGCCTTGATACGCTCGCATCGCAAATTCAATCTGCGTCACAAAACTCCCGGCGATCGAAAAACTCTTGAACATCCTTCTTTCAATGCAGGAAAAAACAAAACTCAGCGTTCAACATATTGGCGACATTGATCGTGTCATCACCATGCCCATAGGTGTCAGCCTTTGCACAAATGAAGACACCGTCATGTCGTTTATCAGGCGAGCGGATGATTGCCTCTATACAGCAAAAAACGCAGGGCGGAATAAAGTCAGAGTTGAGAAAAATCAATGCGCAAAATGAGGCGTCAAACTTTGGAAAGCCGATTAAGCATCCAGTTTCTGCGGAATAATCGTAACACTCTCGCCGCAACCACAGGCGTCGGTCTGGTTCGGGTTATTAAAGACAAACCGTTGCGATAGCTTCTCCGTCACGAAGTCAATTTCAGAACCAATCAGGAATAAAATTGCTTTTGGATCGATCAATATTTTGATGCCATTCTCCTCAACAACCTCGTCGAGCGGGCCCGCCTCCGTTGCATAATCCATGGTGTATTCCATGCCGGCGCAGCCGCCGTTTTTAACGCCGATCTTGACCCCGATATAGTCTTCCTCTGCGCTCGCCATGATTTCATTCATGCGCGCAGCAGCGACGTCTGTCAGTGTTACAACTTTTGGTCTTGGTCTAGCCATTTAGAGCCACCCTAATTCCAGCTTCGCCTCATCGGACATCCGCTCTGGCGTCCATGGCGGGTCAAACACCATATTCACTTTTACGTCTTCTATGCCTTGAACGCCCCTCACCGCGCCCTCAACCCAACCCGGCATTTCACCAGCAACCGGACAACCGGGCGCCGTCAATGTCATATCAACCGTCAGCAAACGATCATCATCAAGGTCGACTTTATAGATGAGGCCTAGCTCATAAATATCAACCGGGATTTCAGGATCATAAACCGTCTTTATTGATCGGATGATCTCTCCTGTAATCTTTTCCAGTTCCGCCTGCGGAATAGATGATGCGCCAGAGGTTTCCGCTTGCGGCGTCTCTTGCACCGGCTCGGCGGGATTTACGTCTATGATATCGCGTTGATTATCCATAATTCTAACTCAGCTAAGCATTGAATGGGTTTTGTGAAGGCCCGCTATCAAGGCTTCCACATCTTCATGGGTGTTGTAAGCAGCAAAAGACGCGCGCGCCGTCGCGGTAACGTCCAACCGCTTCATGAGGGGCTGGGCGCAATGATGGCCCGCTCGGACGGCAACACCGGTGCGATCAAGGATCGCGGAAACATCATGTGGATGCGCGCCATCGACAGCGAACGCGATAATCGGCGCCTTGCCTGGCGCCCGTCCATAGACACGAACGAAATTAAGCTTCGTCAATTCTTCGAGCGCATGATCTTTTAGCCGCGCTTCATGAGCGGCGATTGCAGCCACGCCTTTATCCGTCATCCATTGAAGCGCCGCGCCAAAACCGATCGCCTCAAGAATTGCTGGCGTCCCCGCCTCAAACCGATGTGGTGGGTCATTATAAGTAACAGCATCAGTTGTCACCACATCGATCATCTCACCGCCGCCTTTAAAAGGCGGCAGAGCAGCAAGCGCAGATTTTTTGCCATAGAGCACGCCAACACCAGTTGGTCCGTAAAGCTTGTGCCCTGTCATCACGTAAAAATCGCAATCAATATCGCGCACATCAACAGCGCCATGAACACCCGCCTGACAACCGTCAAACAGGATTTTGGCGCCATGCTCATGGGCAATCGCAGAAAGCTCTTTTGCCGGGGTCAAGGCGCCCAACACATTCGACATATGCGAAATGGCGACCAGTTTTGTTTTCGATGAAAAAAGTGCGCGGTAAGCGTTTAAGTCAATTTCGCCGTCATCCGAAACATCAAGCCATTTCAGAACGGCGCCTTTGCGTTCCCGCAGCAAATGCCACGGTACAATATTGGAGTGATGCTCTGCGAGGGAAAGGATGATCTCATCGCCCTCCCCGATATCGTTTACACCCATAGCGTAAGAGACGAGATTAAACGCGTCCGTTCCGCCAGACGTAAAGACGATTTCATCCGGCGTGGCGGCGTTGATAAAAGCCGCCACTGATTTGCGCGCTTCCTCGAATGCTGCTGTCGCCTCATTGGACAATAAATGCAGACCACGATGCACATTCGCGTAGGAATGTTCCATCGCATTTTTCATCGCATCGATCACTGCACGCGGTTTTTGCGCTGAGGCTGCGCTGTCGAGATATACGAGCCGCTTGCCGTAAGCATCGCGCGACAGAATTGGAAATTCCGCCCTCAAAGCCTCAACATCAAGCATGGTGGAGACATCGTTACTCATCACGCCTCCAGCCAGTTCAACATCTTCTCGCGCAAGACATTGCGCACGCCTTCGTCTTCCACCCCATCAATCACCTCGCCTAAAAACGCTTCGATTAACAAGGCTCGCGCCTGATGCTCGTTGAGACCGCGCTGTCGCAAATAGAACATCGCGCCTTCATCAAGCGCGCCCGATGTTGAGCCATGAGCGCACTCCACATCATCGGCATAGATTTCAAGCTCAGGCTTATGATTCGCTTCCGCATCACCCGGTAGCAACAACGCATTCGCCGTCATTTTTGCATCAGTTTTCTGTGCGTTTCTTTCGACTTCGAACTTACCCTGAAACACATTGCGTCCGCGATCTCGCGCAACGCCTTTGTGGATCTGCCGTGTTTCACAATCTCGCTCTTTATGCACAACATGGGTCGTAAAATCATTGTGCCGCTCACCAGAAAGGAGCGCAGCAGAATTTACTTTTGCTGAAGCCTTAGGCGCCCAAAAATGAACAATGGTTTCATGACGCGCCAGACGCGCACCGGTTGAAAGGCTCGTCTGCTCAAACTTCGCCGCCTCATCAATTTTTGCCGCACAAACTCCATGGACAATGTTTTCAGGGCCAGTTTCCTGTAAAACAATCCGATTAAATTCGGCGCCATCGCGCACAACCATATGAAAGAGGTGTGAGTAAAATCCGGCCCCAGCGCCTTCATAGGTCTCAATCAACCGTACTTTCGCGTTTGGGGAAACACGCATCATGGTCTGTGCGAATGAAAACCCTGCGCCCGTATTAATATGACGGATCAAGATCGGTCGCTCAATGGAAACGCTCTCGACAACTTCAAAGCCGAGCGCCTTGCGGACCATCGCCACATTTAAAGTCACGATGGGGTGCGATTCCAGCTCTGGGATAGTCGCGACAGTATCGAGGATACCGTAACGCAACCCTTCCGGCATCTCTTCTGCGGGAAGTTCGATACGCCCATCAATAATGCGAAACTCTAACGGGTTCTCCGCCGCAAAGGCGGATTTGGCGACCTCAACGTCGCCGGGGGCTTCGTTTGGAGGTAAAAAGTTACGCAAGGCATTGTTAAAATCAGACCATTTCCACCCTTCAACGCGGCGGTTCGGCAGGCGCAGTTTCGCAAATCGTTCAAAAGCCGCCGCTTGCGCCTCGCCCGTTTGCGTGCGCGCCAGAAAAGCCGCCTCAAGGCTCGCCTCTAGCGCTGTCGGATTTATAAGCATGGTCTTCGACACTTACGCCGCCTCTATAAATTGATCGTATCCGGATTTTTCCAACTCAGCCGCGAGTTCTGCGCCACCTGACTTGACGATTTTTCCACCCGCCAGAACATGAACATGATCCGGTTTGATATATTCAAGAAGACGCTGGTAATGGGTAATGACAAGAAAACCACGATCCGGTCCACGAAGAGTGTTGACGACCTCGCCGACCATTTTCAACGCATCAATATCAAGCCCGGAATCGGTTTCATCCATGATCGCAAAGCGCGGTTCAAACATCGCCATTTGCAACATTTCCATGCGCTTCTTTTCGCCGCCTGAAAAACCAACATTAAACGGGCGCTTCAGCTTGGCGTCATTCAGCCCGACGAGCTTGGCTTTTTCTCGAATAAGCTTGATGAAATCCGCTGCAGAAATTTCATCTTCCCCGCGCGCCTTTCGTTGTGCATTCAACGCTGTGCGGATGAATGTCATCGTTTGCACACCAGGAATTTCCATCGGGTGCTGAAAAGATAAAAACAATCCATTGGCAGCGCGCTGGTCCGGATCGAGATCCAGAACATTTGCCCCCTCAAGGGTCACGGCGCCGTCGGATGCTTCATATCCATCTCGGCCAGCGATTGTGTAGGACAAAGTAGATTTGCCGGACCCATTCGGCCCCATAATAGCGTGCACCTCACCAGCGGGTACGTCCAACGTCAGCCCTTTGATGATTTCTGCGCCGCCGACAGCGACGTGAAGATTGTCAATTTTCAGCATTACTTCTTTTCCGTTATTTTAGGCTCGACAATCAC
>BQJH01000037.1 GCA_021604605.1 Hyphococcus sp. | reverse complement strand
ACTACCTGCCGAGCCACAATTCGAGTCCAAAAAACGCGTTTTAATGGTGTTTTTTCAGACAAACAGAAAAACTCAAACAAGTGGAAAAAAATCCGGTGAGCGCGTGATTATCGAGGCTATTGATAAAAAGCCTAAGGCGCTGATTTATGAGTCAGATGGCATTGAAAGCAAAATCAAGCACGAAACACTCGAAGAAGACGATAATATCTATCTCAAAGGATTTATCGTAGACGTGAGCGTTGAATCTGTATCGGGTCGAATTGTTGCCTACCGTCTTTTAGACGTACACGAAATTATCGAAATCGATGAAGACGACGGGCAAACATCTCTAATCGAGTGACAGCGCCGCGCAATCAATCGCCGTCAGACATTGAACCAAAAACACCGCTGTAAACTTACCTCTAGCAAGCTTGTTACGGATATTTGGTTCCGTCTCGCTCACCCCAATATCGGAAAGCTTATCGACTAGCCGGGCATAGGTCACGCCTCGCTTTTTTAATTCGGCTTTGAGTAGGCCTTTAACTTGGCCTTCCCAATCGGCTTGATCCTTCATTTCAATTCGCCCTAGAGTTGTGTCGCGGGAAGACGAGCCCGCATTTACGGGGGTCGGGCCGGGGCCAGAATGGCTTCGGCCCACCTTATTTGGGACGATTTATAGCCATTTGCAACATAAATGTTGCACAAATGATGGCATTTGCCCTTGTAAGAGATACATTATGTAACTATTTAAGATGCATAAGCATCGCAAACGGTTACATAATGACACAACATTTTCTTCTTTCCGCCGCCTCTCGCACCCTCAAATTGAAAGACATTTACAAGGGCGGAGAAGACGCTGCATACGCCAAATTCTGTGAGCTGCGCTGGCCTGAGAATGGCGGCGAAGCCGTCTGTCCGCGCTGTGGCGGCTGTGAAGCCTACAACATCACCACGCGCCGTAAGTTCAAGTGCAAAGCCTGTCATCACCAGTTTTCTGTCACGTCAGGGACCATTTTTGCCAGCCGCAAAATGGACTTCACCGATTTGCTGGCTGCCATCTGCATTATCGCGAACGCTGCAAAAGGCGTTTCCATGATTCAGCTAAGCCGTGACGTTGGCTGCCAGTACAAAACGGCTTTCGTTCTTGCTCATAAAATCCGCGAAGCCCTTGCCCGTGAAACAAAAGGCATGAAGCTGGACGACGAAGTTGAGATTGATGGCGCCTACTTTGGTGGTCACATTCGCCCTGCAAATCAGGAAGAAAACCGCGTTGACCGTCGCCGCGCGCAGTACCAGACAGGCAAGCGCCGGGTAGTGCTGGCCCTTCGTGAGCGCCAGGGCCGTACACTGACAAAGGTTGCTAAACATGAGTATGAAGGCGTTGCATTCGCCCGCGCCCGCCTAGAAGATGGCACAGTCGTTAGCGCTGACGAAGCTGCTCATTGGGATACGTTAAACGCATTCTTTCCAACAGAACGGATCAACCATAGCGAAGCATACAGCCTGAACGGTATCCACACGAATTGGGTTGAAAGCTACTTTTCACGCCTGCGCCGGATGGTTGGCGGGCAGCATCATCACGTTAGCCCCAAGTACCTACACCAGTACGCCGCCCACGCAGCATGGCTAGAGGATCACCGCCAGGAACCTAACGGAACATTGGCAAACCGGATTGTGCGGAATGTTATGACGGCGCCTGTTTCTAGGGATTGGAAGGGGTATTGGCAGCGGTAAGTTCAGTCTTTGTTCATTAAGGTTGACAAACCATGGTAAAAATTGTACAAATTGTATATAAAGGTAGATTTGTAGTTTTTGCCTTTAAAAACAGCAGGAGACAACGATGGCCACAACGGGAGTGATAAGTAAAACCGACGACGAAACAAGAACTTACACCGCATCGCAGGCCCGACAAAAATTCGCTGATTTATTAGACGAGGTGGCGTCTAGCGGTCGCGTGATTGTTAAAAGGCGAAAAAAAACCGTCGCAATGGTTGATGCGGAATGGTTGGAACAACTTGAGCGACGGGTAGCAGAAAGTGAAGCCGACAAAGCTGAACGGGCTCGTAAACATTTAGAAAAAAACGGGGGCAAAGATCTGGAAGAGTTCGAAAAGGAGGTCGGCTTGACCTAATTTAAGCCGACATAAGCGCCAATGATAAAAAAGGTAGTACTCGCCAACGATGTCACAGATGAATTACGGGCCCTTCCCAGGCCCGTTTTGCTACGAGGCATCTCTGCTGTGAAAGAACTCCGCCAATTGTTGGTGGATAGTGCTTACCGGCGCAGCATAACGGCGACACAGCATTTTGATACTAGATTGGTTTCAATCTCGTTCTACGTAAAAAACGGCCAAACACTCTGCATTGTTGGCGTAACAGTCCAAGATGCCGAGTCTTCCAACGTGATTTGGATGGTAAGCCGGAAAAAATATGAAGAAGAAGCCGCTTCGGAAGCGGCTTTTCGCATAAATAAAAGGAGGGCTAGCTCAAAAAACTAACCCTCCTTAAATTTCCTGCGTTGGGCATCGGAGCTTGCCGATGTGGGAGCCAAGACACCCGCTCAGAAGTTTTCACATATTTGCTGAGCAGAAAATGGGATAAATGTCAAGGCAAACAGCGCTCCGAGGGAGCCGCTAATGGCAAAGCGTAAGCAAACCATTGACGTGCCTCCCGGTCACAAGCTGATCTTCCGTCGGACGCGGAAGTGCACGAAGACTGGGAAAATCCTGTACGCAAGTACGTATGGAATAAAAGCATGGCCGATTATCGTACCCATTTAAGTACGAATATTGGATCCATCAAATCAAGAACTGGGGAGGGCGGCTTTAGTCGCCCCCCCCTACCTGAGCTGCCGATAAACCCTACTCCAAATGTGATTTCGCAACCCCGCCCCCATTTTGACGGTATTCACCATGTGATGGCGGCAACGGTACTCCGCCTCATCCCCGTGTTTCTGGCGCAGTTTAAGCGCCCACCAGTCGGCAATTGCCTCTATCCGGCGGCGGCGCTCCATGCGTTCGCGAGGGTCCATACTGCCAAGAATATCGGTCAGCGTTTTCATGCGGTCATTATGGCGCCATAGGCGTAAATGTGGTATTCTAATCGTGGATTTTGAGTTGCAGCTCGATCCGCCTCGGGGCAACCTGCCTCGGCTCTGGACAAGAATTAAGCGGACCCTTCGGGGTCCGTTTTTGTTTCAATCTGCCAGCCCTTATGCAGCCCTTCCATGGGTATCTCAACAATGGTCCCACGGTTCTTGAGGGTGTTCAGACAGGCGCCCACGCGCTTTCTCATAAGGATATAGGTTTCATGGTCAGCTTTCAGCCCACGGGCCTTGCACCATGCGTCCGCGATGATTTGAGACGTTAAGGGCTCTTTGGCCTCTCTTAATGATGTTAGGACATGCCGGAGCATTTCGCCCTTCTCGGCCCTGAATTGAACGTCCCGGCGCGGTATGGCGCGTGGCGATTTCCCCGTGAACAGCTTAGTCGCTGCATCAATATGGTCAATATCGATCTTGATGGCTTTGACGGCCTTCTTTGCCGCCTTTAGCTCGCCCTGAAGTTCTTTCTTTTTCGCCTGTAAACCAGCGACGGTGTTCGGTCTTTCCATGCAGTAAACATGGGATTCACGACGCTAGCTTTCCATGATATTCTTGGTGCTCTTGATACATAAGGCCGGAATTTACCGCCCCGGTGCTCGATAGTTTACGCCAACCCCTGGAAACCGGCGATGTTTTGATTGCCCGGGCAAACTTTCACGTTCGCTACCCGGCTCGGTTTCAGCTTGTCGCCGCCATGAACCCGTGCCGGTGTGGATATGGCCGGGCGAGCGGGCACGCCTGTGGACGGGGGCCTAATTGCGAAGAGGTTTATCAAGCTCGGATTTCCGGGCCGCTGCTCGATCGAATGGATTTGAGCGTCGAGCTTCCCGCCGTTACCCCAGCCGATCTGGCGAACCCCGGCGATTGCGAAAGCACTCAATCTGTCGCCGCCAGAGTGGCGGCAGCCCGCGACGCACAAATCGAACGCGGCAAATCCACCAACGCGGCTCTGCCTGACGCCGCCCTCTCCAAGCACGCCAATCCGGATGCGGAGGGCTCGGCATTGCTATCGCGCGCCAGCGAAGCGCTTAACCTTTCCGCACGGGCTTATATGAGGATCTTGCGTGTCGCTCGCACGCTGGCTGATCTTGATGGCGCCACCGCCGTCAAACGACGCCATATCGCAGAGGCGGTCAGCTTTCGCAGACGTCAGGATGGTGTGCAAACACCCCTTGCTCACCCCCCGCAAAAACGCTCTGTGTCCTCAGCATTTTAGCAATCCCATTAACCAAAACTCTCAACCCTTTCTCAAAGTCAATGATTGATACTGCGCTTCCTTTTGGGGATGGGAACGCGCCTACATGCATAATGCTAAACCGACATCCGAAGCTGTCAGTGAACTGATTGCTATCTGTGATTACGACAATCATATCCGTTTTGTCTCGCGTGCTTTTGCCGATTATTTTGGCGCGCCTGTAGAAAAATGGCATGGCCAGTCCTTCGCCCCCGGCAATGAGGCAGCCACCCCGGAAGCACCAGCCACATATCGTACGAGCGCCAATGCGGGCGGGAAAGATTATGTTGTCGATTGGGAAGAAAGCGTCCTGGCCGGCGGTGAGCGGCTTTATGTTGGGACGGCGATAGAGCGACGCTCTGCTGGAGAACGAAGACAGTCAGTACGTTTTGCAGAGGAAAAAGCGCTCGCAGAAGGCAAAAAGGCGCAGGCAGAAGCGAGCGCCAAGATGCAATTTCTCGCGACCATGAGCCATGAGATGCGCACGCCGCTCAATGGCATTCTCGGCATGACCGGTCTTCTGCTTGATACAAGCCTCGAGCCAAATCAACGGGCCTATGCAGAGTCCGTTAGAGAGTCCGGGGTCGCCCTTCTCGAACTGATCAATGATCTTCTCGATTACGCTAAAATTGACGCCGGTAAGCTAGAGTTGGATGACAAACCGTTCAGCCCGCACGGGCTGATACAGGGTATTGTGGAATTATTGTCGCCGCGCGCGGCGGAAAAAGAAATCGAAATTGCCGCCTATATCGATGAAGACATCCCGACTCATCTATTCGGAGATGAAGCGCGATTGCGCCAAGTCTTGATCAACCTTACCGGCAATGGCGTAAAATTCACCGACACCGGCGGCGTTGCAGTTGAGGCCCATTTGATTGCATCAACCGATGACAAAGCGCGCATTCGGATTGACGTCAGGGATACCGGCATTGGCATACCGGAAGATATGCAGTCTTCAATCTTTGAAGAATATTCACAAGCCGATAGCGGCGCCGAAAAAATGAAAGAGGGCACAGGGCTAGGCCTTGCGATCGCACAAAAAATTGTTGGCGCAATGGGCAGCGTCATAAGCTTGAAAAGCACGGCTGGAGAAGGAAGCGTGTTTTCTTTTGAAGCTGAGTTTTCTTATGACGCGCCAGAGATAGAACCAAAAAAACCTATAAATATACCCGTCATCGTCGCCGCAAACTCTGTCGTTTTACAACGCAGCTTAAACCTGCAACTACAGACCGTTGGTATAGAGAATATCATCAGCGTTACGTCGCATGATGAAGTCACAGCCGCTATAAACGATAACCCAGGCGCTACTCTCATATGTGACCTCTGTTTTACGGAAGACCCGGCATATAATTTTGCTACTAAAGCTGATCGCGCTTTTGTTTTGGTCTCGCCTGAGGCAAGAGACCGTCTCGACGCCTTGAAAGAGGATGGTTTTGCCGGATATTTCATAAAACCAATCCGCCAGGCGTCGCTTTACAGCCAACTTTCAGGGGACTGCCGATCTGCTGCTGAGACGCCGAAAGCAACGCCCGCGCCCTCCATTGCGGAGGCCGCAAAACCGCTTACGGTTCTCTTGGCGGAAGACAATAAAATTAACGCCGTTCTGGCGACAGCGATCATCAAACGCGCCGGTCACTCCGTTGAGGTCGCCAAGAATGGCGAAGAAGCCCTCACCGCTGTCCAAAAAACACCCTATGATGTTGTGCTGATGGATATGCATATGCCGGAGCTGGATGGCCTGGAAGCGTCACGGCGTATCCGGGCCCTGGCCAGTGAAGGCGCACACGTTCCCATTATCGCCTTAACTGCAAATGCCATGTCTGCTGACCGGCAAAAGTGCATCAATGCCGGAATGGATGATTTTCTCTCCAAACCATTTGAGCCAGAAGACCTGATCGAGAAGCTGGAAAAATGGGGCTCAGTCAAAAGCGATTTCTCCAAAGCGTCTTAACTTCAAACAGGCTTCCACCCGGGCCGAATTGACCTATGCTTGCTCACCATCAGCAGGGAAAGGCCAAAACAACAATGGCAGCGTCAAAAAAATATAGCTGGGGCGATCTTTTTCGCGCATTAGGAAAAAGAAAAACCGGCGCAATGTTCGTCCTCGGTTTTGCCGCAGGCCTTCCCTACGTTTTGATAACGGGAACCCTGAACGCCTGGTTCACTAATGAGAATATTTCTGTCGCCACTATCGGCGTCTTCTCATGGATCATCATTATCTACAGCTTCAAATTTTTATGGTCGCCTGCAGTTGATCGCGCGCCAACACCTAGATTTTTTAATATGGGTCAGAGGCGCGCCACAATTTTGCTGTTGCAAGCTGTAATCCTCGCAATGCTGTTTACAATTTCAACTGTAAGCCCGGCCACGCAAATTGGTTGGATCGCTATTGCTGCCGTTATCTGCACGATAGCCTCGGCATCACAGGATGTTTTGATCGACGCGTGGAGGATTGAAGTTGCTGATGAAGAAATTACCGTAGACCTTTTGTCGGCTGTCTATCAACTTGGATATCGCACCTCTGTCATTCTGGGCGGGGCGGGCGCGTTGATCATAGCGGCTCGTTTGGGTTGGAATAATACTTTTGTTGTTTTGACCTTTTTGATGGCGGTCGCCGTCAGTGGGGTTTTCATTGCCAGTGACAGCAAGATCGCGGAACGCGACCGCACACTGGGCGATGCGCCGCCCCCGCGCTGGCGCAACCTGGCGTTGACGCCGGTAATACTGGGGTGGGCTTGGTCTTTCGCCGCCCTTTTCAGCTTCATGGCGTTTGCCTTAAACGCTCCCGATCAAGCGAATGCGCGCGTCTTCACCAGACAAACCGGGCCATTGATAATCATGGCCTCAATAATCGCACCCGCTATAGCGGCGGCGGCCATGCTTTACGTATCAGGCAAGGGTTCCCCCGGCCCGTCAGCCTTTAAGCCCTGGCCGGGGCAAAAAGTTTTTGATGCGCTTTACGGATCAGTTCTAAACCCCCTCGCCGACATCATTAGCCGCCTTGGAATTGCATCCATTCTTGTGCTGGTTTTGGTGCTGTCATATCGGTTTACCGATCTTATATGGGGCGCTTTTGCTTACCCATTTTATCTCGGTGAAAACTATGGCGCCCTCGGCCACACTCTCGATGAAGTGGCCATTGCCTCAAAACTCTTTGGCGCCTTGATGACCTTTGTCGGTATCGGCGTGGGTGGTGTGGCTATATTAAATATTGGCCGAATGCCATGTCTGTTCTTTGGCGCCATATTGGCCGCCGCCACCAACTTACTCTTTGCCGACCTTGCTCTTGGCGGCGCCAACACGCACGCCTTTATGTCAACCACGGGTCTTTATAGCCTTACAGGTTTCATGCAGCCGCTCGCGGATTTTTTGAACCTTAATGTGACGGTGAATGAATCGCTGTCCCGGCTAATGCTGGTGATTGCTGCGGAAAACCTTGCTGTTGGTTTTGCCAGTGCTGCAATTGTTGTTTATCTTTCATCCATCGTAAATAAAAAATATGCCGCCGTACAATATGCGCTACTGGCGTCTTTAGGGTTTCTCTTGGGCTCTCTGGGACGCGGCGCCATTGGTGAATTGATTGAAATTCGCGGTTTCGCCTATGTCTTTTATTTAACGGCCGCCCTTGGGCTTGTTGCTGTTATTGCCTCAGGGCTTGAATGGATGCGGCAGGCGCGCCATGGTGCGCCGGATAAGGCATCGAGCGCCTAACCCGCTGCGAGACATGTCTCCAGATCGGGTTTTTCCTCGCCTGAGTTAAGCGCGGTCGCCTCAATATGGGCGACCGATATCTCATTGGTTTCATCAGGGTAGAGAATAACAATCAGCGAGCAGCTAGATAGCGCATAACGTCTGTATTCTCCGTTGCCTTCTTTGCGTGTTAGCGCCGGGGAGCCTAAAAGAGCATCCACGGCGCCTGAAGATGCGCCTAAAAAGTCATCCTGTTGAAAGACAGGCGCTGAGGACGTTGGGTCACTGATGAGGCCCACTTCTTTTACCACGTTTGCTTCTTTTGTTGATGCACATGCGGAGACCAGAGCGATCGCGACCCCTGCGATTATTTTTCTTACAGATTTCGCCCCTGGTCTCATACTGACTTTTACCCTCTGGTCTTTGAACCGATGTGCGGCGACGATAATCACGCAACGTCTAAACTTGCAAGTTGAATAGCTGTTAGGGTGCTCGCCAAGACCGGCGCTTGCTTAACGCGTTGGCCGTTCTTATAAGCCCGCGGCGCTTATCATTCATTTTCAAGGATCTTTTCATGTCCAACCCTGCCCCCAAGCTCGCCACGCTAGATGTCATTGGTGTCGGCAACGCCATTGTTGATGTACTTGCAAAAGCTGATGACGAATTTCTTAAAACCCATGAAATTCCTAAAGGGGGCATGATCCTGATCGACGACCGTCAGGCGACCAGCATCTATAGCGCGATGGCCGCCGGTGTTGAAATCTCTGGCGGGTCCGCCGCCAATTCTATCGCCTGTGTCGCCTCCCTTGGCGGCAATGGCGGTTTTGTCGGCAAAGTCGCCGATGATCCTCTCGGAGAAATTTTCCGTCATGATTTACGCGCCATGGGCGTGGAGTTTGATACCACTCCCCTGAAAGATGGACCGGAAACAGGTCGCTGCCTTGTGAATGTGACGCCTGACGCGCAGCGGTCTATGGCGACTTTTTTAGGCGCCGCCGCTCTTGTTTCACCGGATGATATTGATGCTGATCAGGTTAAGCGTGCAGCCATTACTTTTTTTGAAGGCTATTTATTTGAGCAGCCCGTCGCGCGCGAAGCCTTTATTACGGCATGCAACATTGCAAATGCCGCTGGTAAGAAGTCTGCTCTGACAATTTCTGACGCGGGCGTCGTCGATCGTCAGGGCAATATTTTATACAGCTTTATCGGCGATCACGTTGATATTGTCCTCGCCAATGAAGACGAAGCCAAAGCCCTTTTTAAAGAACAGACGATTGAGGAAATAATTCCAAAAGCACGGGAAATGTGCGCCCTCACAGCTGTCACGCTTTCTGAAAAAGGCTCCGTTCTGATCCCGCGCGATGGCGATCCTGTAAAGATTGAAGCGATTTCACCAACCACCCTAGAGGACACAACAGGCGCCGGCGACGCCTATGCCGCGGGGCTTTTGTTCGGTCTGGCGCGCGGGTTTGATCTCGCAAAATCTGGCGCTCTCGGCGCCCTTGCCGCTAGCGAGGTGATTAGCCATTTTGGCGCGCGTCCGGCTCAGTCTTTGAAAGGGCTCGCACAACAATCAAGCCTTCTCTAAGAATTAGAGCCGCAGAGGCATCGACTCTCTGAGAGGAACGTCTGATCCCCAGCCCAGCCAACCAGCCTTGAGAATTACGGAACAGGCTCTAAGCTCATCGCCATGAAAAAATGGCAGATGATTTTGTTGGGCATTGTTTTTTTGGTTAGCATCCTCGGCTGGAAGGCTGAACCGTTGATGCTCGCTTTCTTTGCAAATCAAATTGAAAAAACCTCAATAGACGAACGCGTCGCCTTGATTAAAAACGATGTGGAAATTCGGCTGCCCACGAAGGGAACAGCTCCGTTTCCTGTGGTTCTTCAGTTTCATGGCTGCGCCGGTGTGCGTCCGGAGTTTCAACATCAGTGGGCGGATGTAGCAACTGAAGCAGGGTATGCAGCGATCATTGTCGACAGCATGTCGCCTCGTGGATATTCCCGGCAGAAAGCGCTGGACATTGTGTGTTCCGGCAAAGCGCTGATCGGGCAGGAGCGTGCTGGCGATGTGTTGGCTGCAATTAAGATCGTTGAAAATGACCCACGCCTTGATGAAACAAAAATCATTGCTGCCGGGTGGTCTCATGGCGCTTGGTCGCTGATGGACTATCTCACGCTGGATATGAAAACCCGTTTTCCTGCGGGCATTAAAGAGGCGACACCGGCGGCAGCCCTTAAGGGGGCAATTGTCTTTTATCCATATTGCGGGCGCGGCTCTAGGTCACGATTTGATCAATGGAAACAAGACCTTCCTGTTCTTGCGCTGATTGCTGGCGAAGACACAATTGTCAACGCAGACGAGTGCATTTCTTATTTTCAGGGCCGCCAGAAAAAGCGCGACGGCACAGAATTGGTGGTCTATCCCGGCGCCGAGCATGTATTTGATGATCCGTTTTTAGAGCCGGATTATATTCATTGGTACAATGAAGAATATTTCAACGATGCGAAAACACGCTATAGACGTTTTTTAGACACGCTCAGCAACAACGCTAATCAAGGCGTCGCGCCATAATCTCGTTATAGATTTTTGCTACATCTTCTTTTGTGTCATCAAGGCTCTGGTCGGTTGAGATAATATAATCAGCGCGGGATCTTTTTTCCTCATCCGGCATTTGCTCAGCTAGAATTGTGTTCAATTTTGCCTCAGTCATACCGGGACGCGATAATACGCGCTGACGCTGAATTTCCGCTGGAGCGCTAACAACAATGACAACATCAAAAAGAGCGTCGGACCCGTTTTCAAACAGAAGCGGAATATCCAGAACAACCATATCTGCTCCCGCATGGCCCGCCGCCGTCATAAAGGCTTCGCGATCAGCGCCTACCAGTGGGTGAACTATCGCTTCGAGTTTCTGCAACTCGGCGGGCGTCCCTAAAACCTTTCCGGCCAGCAATCTGCGGTCAATTTCACCATCAACAACCACCCCGGGAAAGGCTCTCTCTACGGGGCCAACAGCCGCCCCATCTTTGGCGTACATCCTGTGAACGGCGTCATCAGCGTTCCAGACCATCGCGCCTAAGTCTGCGAACATCTGCGCCACGGTAGATTTACCCATGCCGATAGAGCCCGTAAGGCCGACTTTTAACATTCGTTTTTCCTGTTGTTCAAAATCGTAACAAGATGATTGCGCAATTCTTGATCAACTATTGGCTCACCGCCAAACCACTGTCGAAACCCCGGGACCGCCTGATGCATTAACATCGCTAACCCATCAACCGTCGCATTCCCTTTTTGTTTAGCTGATTTTAATAGCGGCGTTTCCAGTGGGGAGTAAACAATGTCAGCGACAATTGCATGATGTTGCAGGCGGCTCAAATCCAGATCAAGGGGTGGTTGCCCTGTCATGCCTAAGCTTGTCGTATTTACAATCATATCAACAGTATCGATAATATTTTGTTCCTTACCCCAATCAATTGTTGCGGTTTTAAAATCATTGGCAATTGCCAGCGCTTTGTCTTTTGTTCTGTTGGTCAGGGTAATATCTTTGACACCGAGTGACTGAAACGCCAAGACGACCCCACGCGCGGCGCCGCCTGCGCCAATCACCAAAGCAGAGTTGATTTTCTCTTTAGAAACAATGCCTTTTACCGCCTGGGCAAACCCCTCGACATCAGAGTTATCAGCATAAGGCCCGCCACACCCAAAGGTGATCATGTTTGCAGCGCCCGCTTTTTCCGCTCCATTGCTTGCCTTTGCCGCATATCTCAATGCATTTTCCTTATGCGGAAGAGTTATATTTATGCCGGCAAAGCCTGCAGCCTGCAGCTCATCTAGCTTTGCGGCGAAGTCCTCATAGGTCGGTGGAATCGCAATCGGCAAGTATTGTGCATTTAGCCCAGTGCGGCGCGCCCATAAATTATGAATTGATGGCGATAATGAATGGGAGATCGGCCACCCAACAACCGCTGCTTTTTTTTGGTGAGCATCCATCTTAAAAATCTATCGCCTCTACTCGCCGCAACAACGCAAGCAGGGGGAAAAGCGAGAGACCTAAAACGGCGTAATGATCCCCTTCAATTTTCTCAAAAAGCCGCCCGCCCATTTTTTCAACTTGATAAGCGCCAACACTTGAGAGCACATCAGATTCACACGCGGCCAGATAGGCATCAATTTCAGCTTCGCTCATTGTTCTCATGGTGAGTTTCGGGCGATCAATATTTCGCCAGATAATGGTGCCGTCCCTAGCAACGGCGATTGCGTTGATCAGCGTGTGGGGCTTGCCTTGCATCGCCAACAGCCGGGCCCTCGCCTCGCCGAAATCCAAGGGTTTGTCGTAAGCGACATCTTCAAACTCAAGAATTTGATCTGATCCAATCACTATGCCTTTAGTGTCTTTGGCAACTGCCATGCATTTTTCTTCCGCCAGTTGCATGGCCACGGCCTCAAGGCTAAGCCCTTGATCTTTAGCAGATTTTTTTATGAAGCCCTCGTCAACATCCGGGCGGATAACTTCAAAATCCAACCCGGCATTCGCCAGAATAGCCCTTCTAATTGAGCTGCCTGAGGCTAAAATAATTTGTGGTTTTTTACTCACCTGTTTTGCCGCGCTGAAAGTTTCGTTAAAATGGCGGCTGCCGTTTCTTCAACAGACTTCCTTGTCACATCAATCATTGGCCAACGGTGTTTTGTATATAGCCGTTTTGCGCGGATAACCTCTGCGCGGATAACTTCTAGATCAGAATAGTCTTCCGCGGCGCCAGATGCATTTAATTCACCCAAGCGGCTTTTGCGAATTTGGGCGAGGCGTTCCGGGCTGGCAACCAGTCCGACAATCAGCGGTTTGCGCAGTTTAAAAACTTCCGGTGGTAAATCGGAGGTCGGGACTAAAGGCACGTTCGCCGCTTTAACCCCCCGGTTTGCGAGATACATACAAGTTGGCGTCTTTGATGTTCGGCTCACGCCGACTAAGACAACATCAGCTGGTTCAAGGTCCCACGTCATCTGTCCGTCATCGTGGGATAAGGTGTAATCCAGCGCTGCAATCCGGTTGAAGTAATCTTCATCCAGCTTGTGCTGAGCGCCAGGGCGGTGGGTCTGCTGTAAACCAAGGTAGTCTGTAAATGCGTTCAACAACGGATCTAGAACAGAAACAGCTGGTGTTTGTAGCTCGTTACAGCGGATCTCTAATAGGCGTCGTAAATCTGGGTTAAGCACGGTATATAGGACAATACCGGGAGACGCCTCGATTTCTGCAAGGGTTTTTTCCATCTGTGCGCGTGAGCGCACAAGTGCATATATATGTTCCAAAGGTTTTGCCGCAGCAAATTGTGAGGCTGTTGCCTTCAACATCGCATTGATGGTTTCGCCTGTAGAATCCGAGACCAGATGCACATGAAAAAACGTAGCCAGCGGGGCCGGTTTTTTTCGCGGTGGTTCTTGTGATGTTTGCTCTAAACTCGTGTTAGTCATTCTGTGGATATGTCCGGGAAAAGGGGGCTTTGAATAGTATGGTTTTTTATACCCAGTGAAACATGCCGAGTCATACTGCTTTGGCGCCCAGCGGAAAATGAAAACCTAGTTTGTGATCTTTTCCATCCATAAATACCCAGGATCCGACACGTTTTGACTTTTTAGCTTCTTTCGCTGAACAATTCTCTTTTGAATAAAGCAGCTTATTTGCATTTTCCCGGTCTTGTTGGAAATTCTTCCCCCGTAGAAAAAGAACTGGAAAACAGGGGCGCCAGCTGATGATAATGTGTCGCGCGAAAAATATCCCCGATTTCCCTGCCCTATCTTTATATTAATACTTTCTTAAGAATCCTTTATAGAAAGTTAACAGAGTAAATATCCAGCTCATGTCACAACAATCAAAATTCCTACAGGCTCTAAGCGAAGAAGTTCAGGCCATACCGCCCATCTGGTTCATGCGACAGGCAGGGCGCTATCTGCCAGAATATAGACAATTGCGTGAGCAAGCAGGGTCCTTTCTCGATCTGTGTTTTAATTCTGATTTAGCGTCTGAAGTAACACTGCAACCTGTTCGCCGGTTTGATCTTGATGCAGCCATTCTCTTTGCGGATATCCTTTTAATTCCTCATGCACTGGGTCAGAAGCTAAGCTTTGAAGCTGGCGAGGGACCAATTCTTGATCCTGTCATAAGCGCTAAGGATATTGATCTATTTCGTACCCGTGATGTTTTGGGTCCGCTAGAAGCAGTCTTTGAAACAGTCTCGAAAACAAAAGCGGCGCTGGATGAAGACAAAGCGCTTATCGGGTTTGCCGGCGCCCCATGGACAGTTGCGACCTACATGCTTGCTGGTCGATCGACGAAGGACCCAGCTTCCCTGCGGCTGCGGTATTACCAGGACAAAGAGTTTATAATCGCACTGATGGATCTTTTGGTGGAAAAGACCATCACATACCTGATCGCGCAGATTGATGCGGGCGCTGATGCAGTTCAGCTGTTCGATACTTGGGCGAGCGGTCTGCCCTGGCCAGTGTTGGATGCTGTCTCGGTAGGGCCAATTTCCAAAATTGCTTCAGCCATCAAAAAAGCCCGTCCAGGCATCCCGATTATCATGTTTCCAAAAGGTGTCGGGGAAAAAGCTGGTGAATATGCGATGTTGCCTGAATGCGACGGGTTCGGCATTGATTACGCCATGGACCCTTCCTGGGCGCGGGCGCATTTAAGCGGCCATACCGTGGTGCAAGGGGGGCTCGATCCATTAGTGGTTATTGAGGGTGGCGAAACGATGAAAAATGCTGCGAGCGTATATATGAAACTCTTTCATGATGTGCCGCACATTTTCAATCTTGGTCACGGGTTTACGCCGGAAACGCCGCCGGAACATGTAGGTGAATTAGTAAAATTTGTTCGAGGACAGAGCTGATGGCCGAGTTTTTACTCAGCTATTATCTCTGGATAAAGGCTGTCCATTTGATCGCGGTGATCGCATGGATGGCGGGGATGATGTATCTGCCGCGGCTGTTTGTTTACCAGCACCAGTCTGAAAAAGGCGGTGAAGCAGAGCGCTATTTCATTCAGATGCAGCGGCGGCTTTTGAAAGGTATTATCAACCCGGCGATGATTGCAGTCTGGATCCTCGGGATTTTAATGTTGATTGCGAACCGTGAAATTCTCTCAGCGGGCTGGTTTCATGTAAAACTAACGATGGTTCTCGCCATGTCGGCAATTCATGGATTTTATGCATCGTCCCGGCGGAAATTTGAGGCTGGCGAACGCCCGCGCTCTGAAAAGTTCTGGCGTATCATGAATGAAGTCCCTTTTATCATGTTGATAATTATTGTGATTATGGTGATCGTGAAGCCGTTTTAAGGATTTTGCCTGAC
>BQJH01000036.1 GCA_021604605.1 Hyphococcus sp. | reverse complement strand
TTGAGGTGATGCGAGAAGAAGACCCAAGGTCATGCAATATGTTTCTGAGTGGGCGGCAAGGCTTTTATAAAAGGGCTTATACAAGCCACCTAATGGCTGTGTCGGACACACTCCTGATTAATGCAACAAGTGAGAAGGTTGTGACTAAAGCATCCGCAAAAGCGGCGATAAGTTATGCGGAAAAGCAAATAGGAGAAAAACGCCTCAAAGGATTGTTTGATAGATCGGCTTCGTTTGATGAGGTCTGCCGGGGGTTGGTCGATATTTATGCTTCTATAGCTGATGCGCCCTCCACACCTGAAAAAGCGGCGGCTATGCGACATTGGGTGTTTCCAAAAAACTTGCTGAATCAAAACTGTTTTTTGACGTCTGGTGGCTTGGCCACGGCTACGGGCCGACAGCGGTCGTGTTAGGCGCTTTCTTGCAGAATGCTGCAGGGTTAAGCAGAATGAGCACCTTGATTTTGCTGCAATAGCGAAAAGAACCCGGCGCCCCTTGCCAGAAGCCATATTCGGGCTATAACCCGCGCCTCTAACCGGTCGCCGGGCTAAAGGCATGCCTTGGCGGCCCAGAACGCAGTTCGAGTTTGTAATCGTTACAAACCCGAAACAGCCCTTGAAGGATATGCGAAATGCCAAAGATGAAGACCAAGTCAGGCGCGAAAAAGCGCTTTAAAATGACGGCCTCCGGTAAGGTCAAAGCCGGCGTCGCCGGTAAACGCCACGGCATGATTAAACGCACGCCAAAGCAAATCCGCCAGAATAGAGGCATGGATGTGCTTTCGGATCAGGATGCGAAAATCGTCAAAAAATACATGCCCTATAACCGGTAAGGAGCCGCTGACATGTCACGAGTTAAAGGCGGTACTTCCGCACACGCCCGCCATAGAAAAATCATTGGTAAAGCCAAAGGTTATTATGGCCGCCGTAAAAATACATTCCGCATCGCTAATCAGGCGGTGGAAAAAGCCGGTCAGTACGCATACCGCGACCGCCGCGCCAGAAAGCGTAGTTTCCGCGCCCTTTGGATTCAGCGCATCAACGCTGCCGCCCGCGAATTGGACCTGACCTACGGTCGATTTATTCACGGGCTCGACCGGGCCGGGATCGAAGTAGACCGTAAGGTTCTCGCTGATCTCGCTGTCCACGAGCCCGCGGCTTTCAAAGCCCTGGCGGAAAAAGCAAAAGCGGCGCTCGCTTAAACCTTTTCTCACCCGGACTTTATCCTGAGGGCCGCATCGCGGCGCTACGGAGGATGGCCAAGCAATAACGGGTGACGTTTCACATCAAATTCATTTAAGCGTCATTCGGATACGGATGGCGCTTTTTTGTTGAGCTGAATATCGAGGAGAGAAAGATGCGTGCGTTACATGGATTATTGACGCTTTTTGCGGCGATTCTCGTTATTGTTTTTGCCGGAAGTTGGATTGGAGAACATTTCGGTATTGCCTCGGGTTTGGGCTTGAAAGAAACATCAAATTCAGGACAGAAAAACGAAAGCCAATATATTTATGGCGTTCCTGTTGGTGCTTATTTGGAGGTAAGTACTGACCTTGCTGAACTCTTAAGGGAAAGCGGATGGGACGCTGCCGATGGCGATCCTATGCACTTGCCCGTCTTCGCAGGCCGCCAGTCGAAACGGAATTATTTATTCTGGTCGAGTTCTGGGAGAGGGGAGGTTCGATGGAAAATGGGCGGCGGATGTCGGCAGGGATTCAGCGGATTGGCTGTAAATTTTCTGCGCTGGGACGCAAAAGCTGGAACGCTAGACACATTTTTTCGTGAGCGCGTTCTGTTATCATTGTACGGAACATATAAATCACCGAAAGGAGAGTATTTGGTGGCGTTGGTGGTTCGGCACGATACAGATGGGGATGGGTTTTTAACCTGCAAGGATCGTGCGCGTTTTGAGGTGATATCTCTTACAACTGGAGATCGTAAGATATTGGATCGAGAATTCATTCCCGATCAGTTGGCATGGCATGGGCTCGTCGGCAATAGTGAAAGCCTTGGATTTACCGAAACACGCAGTGCAGAGGATGCACCATATTTGCAGCTTCACGAGTTGAATATTTTGAATGGCATATTGACAGAGCGCGATGAACTTAAAGTCCTTTCTGAGGCGGCTGTCGCAGCAAATAGAGATAGTGATGGAAATGACATCGATTGAAAAATTAGAAGCCGAGCTTACGGCGAAAATCACTGCCGCAGACACTGAAGCCGCACTCGAAGAAGTGCGCGTCAGCGCCCTTGGAAAAAAAGGTGTCATCAGTGCTCAGATGAAAACCCTCGGCAAGATGAGCTCCGAGGAGCGCAAGGAAATGGGGCCGGCGTTGAACGGTCTGAAGAACCGTATCGCTGAGGCGATTGAGGGCAAGAAAACGGCGTTGGAAGAGGCGGCGCTCGATGCGCGTCTTGCATCAGAAAAAATTGACGTCACCTTGCCGGTTCGTCCGGAACAACAAGGTACAATCCATCCTGTCTCTCAGGTGACGGAAGAGATTGTGGCGATTTTTTCCGCCATGGGTTTTGATGTGGCGGAAGGTCCGGACATTGAAGATGACTTTCATAACTTCACGGCGTTGAACTTCCCGGCCGACCACCCTGCACGGGAAATGCACGACACGTTTTTCTTTGAACCAAAAGAAGACGGCTCTCGCATGTTGCTGCGCACGCACACATCGCCAGTACAAATCCGCACGATGAAAACGCAAAAACCGCCAATCCGGATTATCATCCCTGGGCGGACGTTCCGTTGCGACAGTGACCAGACCCATACGCCGATGTTCCATCAGGTCGAAGGATTGGTGATCGACAAGCAGGCGCATATGGGCCATCTCAAAGGGACGCTTGAGGCGTTCGTCAAAACTTTCTTTGAAATTGATGACGTGAAAACCCGTTTTCGTCCGCACTTTTTCCCGTTCACGGAACCGTCGGCGGAAATGGATATTGGTTATGAGCGTGTCGGGAAAGAAATCCGCTTTGGGCAGGGCAATGACTGGATGGAGATTTTGGGGTGCGGCATGGTCCACCCCAATGTCCTGAAAAATTGCGGCCTTGATCCGGATGAGTATCAGGGTTTTGCCTGGGGTATGGGTGTTGATCGCCTGGCCATGTTGAAATACGGCATCCCGGATTTGCGTGATTTCTTTGCGTCTGATGCGCGGTGGCTCAAGCATTACGGCTTTGATCCGCTGGACCAGCCAAATCTCTCCACGGGGCTGAGCCGGTGAGCGAAAAAAAACAAAATACCATAAGCCTGAATTTTGAAACGATCGGCTCAGTCGTGGCGATGTTGATCGGCGCAATTGCGCTTTTTGTCGCCTGGGATCAGGCGCAGGTGATGCGCAAGCAACAGCATGCAAGCGTCTGGCCTATCATTTCGGCTGACCTGCTGGTTTCTGGTGATGTAGAAACTCGTTTTATTGAGTTTGCCATAATGAACGCTGGCGTTGGCCCGGCGCTTGTTGAGTCTGTCTCACTGATGTCCGACGGGGAAGCCCTCGCGCGTTGGAGTGATCTGGAAACGGTATTGTTCGGCACGCCGCCTTCTGGCCCGATGGGGTTTAACGGAAATGATATTGAGGGCGCGGTTATCGCTGCCGGGCAGACGGTCTCGGTCTTGAAGGGTAGTTGGGGAGCCAGCGAGGAAATTGACAACGCGTTCATGATACTTGCAGAGCGATATGTAAAAGGGAATGCGCCAAATGTGTATTTGAGCGTTTGTTATTGTTCAGTGTTTGAGCGCTGTTGGCGGTCGACAGATCAAAGCAGAGCTGAGCCAGTGCGCTCATGTTCAGCCCCGACCGGATATTTTGAAAATCTCTTTATAGAAGATCAGGCGAATCCATCATGAAATTCACCCTTAGTTGGCTCAAAGAGCACCTCAATACAGATGCAGAGCTCGAAAAAATCGCTGAGGTTATGGTCGAGGTCGGCCTTGAGGTCGAAGAGATTGAAGACCCGGCTGATCGGTTGAGGGATTTCACCATCGGCGAGGTCTTGCACGCAGAAAAACATCCTGATGCGGACAAGCTCAAAGTCTGCCGGGTTGCGACTAAAGACGGTGAAAAGCAGATCGTTTGTGGCGCGCCAAACGCCAGGGCAGGCATTAAAATCGCCTATGCGCCAGTTGGCGCTTATGTGCCGGGCATTGATGTGACGCTCTCAAAAGCAAAAATTCGCGGCGTTGAAAGTTTCGGGATGATGTGTTCCGCCCGCGAGTTGGAAATGGGTGATGATCATGACGGCATTATCGAAGCGCCTGCAGAAGCTGAAGTCGGCGCGCCCGTTGCGGCCATTCTTGGCGCCAATGATCCGGTAATTGATTTTGAAGTGACGCCAAACCGCCCGGACACAAATGGTGTTGACGGCGTGGCGCGCGATCTCGCAGCGGCAGGGCTCGGCGAGTTGATTACCTCTTCGTCAGTGGCTGTGAAGGGGGATGGTCGTTGCTCGCAGAAAATTTCTCTTGATTTTGCGCCGGACGTAAAAAATGCATGTCCTGCATTCGCGGGTCGGCTCGTGCGAGGCGTCAAAAATGGACCAAGCCCTGAATGGCTGCAAAAACAGTTGCGCGCCATCGGCTTGCGTCCGATCAATGCGCTGGTCGATATTACAAACTACATGTCTTATGACCGCGCGCGCCCTTTGCACGTTTATGATGCAGATAAGTTAAAAGGCGTTATTCGTGCGCGTTTGGGCGAGAAGGGCGAAAGCTTCCTGGCGCTCGACGGAAAAGAATACGACATTGATGAGACGATGTGTGTCATTGCTGATGACAGCGGAGCCATTGGCCTTGGCGGTGTCATGGGCGGCGAGACAACGGGGTGTACGGAAGAAACGAAAAATGTCTTTATTGAGTGCGCCTATTTTGATCCATTGAGAACAGCAAAAACCGGGCGCAAAACTGGCATCACGTCTGACGCGCGATACCGGTTTGAGCGCGGCGTTGACCCAGCGTTTATCTTGCCCGGTATTGAAATGGCGACGCAACTTGTGCTTGATATGTGTGGCGGCAGCGCCAGTGACATTGAGCTGGTGGGAGAGATTCCAGCGCCGGAAAAAACAGTTCTGTTTACACCATCAGAAGTTAAACGCTTGACCGGGATGGACGTTCAACCAGAAGAAGTTGAGCGGATTTTGTCGGCGCTTGGGTTTGCCATTTCCAAATCTGATCCATGGAAAGTTGCGGCGCCAAGCTGGCGGCCTGACATTGAAGGTAAGGCTGATCTCGTTGAAGAAGTTGCGCGCATCGTTGGGTTTGAGCATTTGCCAACGGCGACATTGCCGCTACATAAGGCTGTTGAGACGCCTAAACTGACGGTTGGGCAAGACCGCCGCCGTCTGGCTCGCCGTGCTCTTGCTGGTCGGGGTATGATGGAGGCCGTGACATGGTCTTTCACGCATGAAGATGATGCGGCGCTCTTTTGTGACGGTGAAAATTGGTTGAAGGCGAACGGTCTTGTTTTGGCCAATCCGATTTCGTCGGACCTTGGCGCCATGCGACCGTCAATATTGCCAAATCTGATCCGCGCCTTGCAGCGAAATGCAGACAGGGCGCAGGAAGGGTTAGCACTTTTTGAGGTGGCGCCAATTTATGCAGGCGATCAGCCAACGGAACATATAAATGCGGCAACGGGCGTTCGCCATTCTGCTACCACACGGCACTGGCAAGGTAATGTCGTTATCGCGGATGTCTTTGCAGTGAAGGCGGACGCTCTGGCTGCGCTTGCGGCGGCAGGCGCGCCGACAGGCAGTCTGCAGACAAGTGCTGACGCACCTGCCCATTTTCATCCAGGGCGCTCTGGCGTTTTGAGATTGGGTCCAAAAGTTTTGGCGCATTTCGGTGAAATCCACCCCCGTGTGCTCAAGCAAATGGACATTGATGGTGAAGTCTTTGGGTTTGAGATTTTCCTGGATTCAATTCCTGAGGGTAAGAAGAAAGCCACTAAAAACCGTCCGGGCCTTGATGCATCGGAACTTTTGCCATTGACGCGTGATTTTGCCTTTGTAGTTGATGAAGATGTGGCCGCTGAGACCTTGGTGAGAGCGGTGCGCGGGGCGGATAAAAAGCTGATTACAGATGTGATCCTTTTTGATGTCTATCAGGGCAAAGGGGTGCCGGAAGGCAAGAAATCACTTGCTGTTGAGGTGACGATACAGCCCCAGGAAAAAACTCTAACCGATGCTGATATTGAGAAAATTTCTGAGCGCGTTGTAGCACAAGCGCAAAAATCTACCGGGGCCGCATTACGCGTTTAGATTTGTTGTTCGATTGTCGCTGCCGACAACGACGCCTATAGTCGCATTGCAGCGGTGAGATAGGCGGGGCGAATGGGGCAACCAATAAAATCGATCACGATTGTCGGCGGTGGCACGTCCGGGTGGCTTGCGGCGACTTTTCTGGCGCGACTTTCACAAAGTCAGATCAAATCCGGCGCTTTGGAGATTACGCTTATTGAATCGCCGAACATCCCGATCATCGGTGTGGGGGAGGCGACATCCCCCGGCCTGCCGCACATGTTCAGGATGCTGGGTTTGAACGAAACCAAGCTGATTAAAAAAGCAAACATCGCTTTTAAGCTCAGCGGATATTTCGATGGGTGGAATGTCCATAAGGATGGCACACCGCGCACATGGACCAATCCGTTTATGACGCGCAGCTCTATTGCTGGGCGTAGCTCTGGTCATTATTTTTTGAAATATGGCCGGGATGGTAATGGCGCATCTGATTTTACAAGCGTCATTTCTCCGTGCCCTGAAATGATTGCCGCTATGCGTGGACCAAGGCCGATTGGCGCACAAGACTATGATGGTACGCTCGCCTATGCGTACCACATGGATGCGCTGGTCATCGCGACGGAGCTTCGCGATCTTGGGGTCTCCCTCGGCGTCAACCACATTCTTGATGACGTGGTGAAGGTCAATCTTGATGAGCGGGGCTTTGTTTCCTCGCTTGATCTAAAAGAGCACGGCTCACACCCGATTGAGCTAGTGATTGATTCAACGGGTTTTGCCGGCGTTATCATCAACAAAACGTTGAAAGAACCGTTTGATCCGTTCGACAAATACCTCCCCAATGACCGTGCAGCAGTGATGCAGATCCCGCACGAAGACCCGTCAAAAATTGAACCGATCTCTCGGGCGACAGCGCTTGGCAATGGCTGGGTGTTTAATGTGCCGCTCTATAACCGGATCGGGACAGGCTACGTCTATGCCTCACAGTATATTTCCGATGAGGAAGCAAGTGCAGCCCTTATTCAACATGTTGGCGCCCGCGCAGAAGGGAAAGAGCCCCGTATTATTCGTATGCGGATTGGTAAATCCCGGCGTTCATGGGTGAAAAACTGCATCGCGATTGGGTTGTCGAGTGGGTTTGCTGAACCGTTAGAGGCGACAGCCATTCATTCCGTTGATCTGGCGTTGCGGTGGTTTTACACGCATTTTCCTGACTCAGATTTTTCTCCTGCGTTGCAGGATGCGTACAACAAACGCATCGATGAGTTTTATGAAGAGATCATCGATTTCATTGCGCTGCATTTTTATTTGAATAATCGTAACGATACGGAATATTGGCGCGCGGCGAGGGAAGATCGGCCGATACCGCCTTCATTAGTGGAAAAGCTTGAGCTTTGGCGTCACAAGCTGCCGTATTCCGGCGACTTAAAGTCAGAACATTTTTTCAGTCCTACCTCATATATGGCAGCATTAATGGGCAAGGGTTTTTATGATGATCATGCGCCGGAACTGCCGGGGGTCGATGAGCCCGAATGGCGTCAGTTTTTGGAGATGTCAAAGGCGCAAAACCAGCAACTGGGCGCTCAACTGCCTGACCACGCCGCCCTTCTGCGCCATATTCGCGGAGAAGCGCCAGCGCCTCAGCCAATGCAAAATACTGGCTTTCAGGCGCCCCGCATGTCGATCAATATGAGGGTGAAATAGGCGAAAGCCGACACTCGGATTTTGCCTTGCAGAAAACCTACGCCCAAGTTATGACCCGGCCCCACAATGTTTAGGCCGCATTAGCTCAGCTGGTAGAGCACATCATTCGTAATGATGGGGTCGGGTGTTCAAGTCACCCATGCGGCACCATATTTCACAATAAAAACAATAATCTATGAGATGGGTGAGTTTTGGTGCCCATTGCAAAACAGCCATGGGTAACATCTGGGTAACAGCTGATATTGAACTTGATGCATGTTCAATCGAATATTTTTTTGAGAAGTTTTTCCCCTGGCGGAACATCAACAGACGCCGTTTCGGCGGCTCTTAGCAGGGCATCATAATCCGCTAGGGGGTTGTCGATTAATTGCTCCATGCGGCTTTCTTGGGCTGGAATCTCTTTGCAAAGATTATTCGCCCGCACCTGATCATATTCAGCGCAATATGTTTTGATTGACGCAGTCAAATCACGAGACGCATCAAATTTCTGTTTTAAGTTGCTATGAAAAGTGTGCACAGTTCTATCGAGACGAAATATTTCTTGTTGAGTGCGAACTGCCTCTCGATCTAAACGGGAAGCGGTTGCTGTTGAGCCCCCTGAATCCCATAGAAAGTTTGCGCGTCTCTGGCGGTCATAATACCGGCTATATAATTTTTCATATTGCACGCCAAATTTCGACAGCTGAAAACTGGCGAAAGATTTATTGGACTCGATAATAGAAAGTACCTTGAGTAACTCACTGTAATTTGCTCTCGCCTTTTTCTCAGCGTTTTCAACGTGAATTTGTAAAGACCTCTCCTTAAGTCCCGTAACAGCAGCTTGATAATCATAGCTATCGCCACGCTGATATGTGCGCCGCCCTTCTGGCCAAGATAGATCCAAAAGGTCTTTGTCAACAAAACCGGTTAGGCTGATGTCGCCAGAAAATAAAATAGATTTTGTAGAGAGGATAACTTGTTTTCCGTCAGCGGCGCCTTCGATGGTGAAAGCACTCGTTTCAAGCTCGCCGTTTTCATCAAGCACAGTTGACTCAATGCGGCCCGCGATACGCCCATCAGGCGTCTTTACGATTTGAACAAGTTCTACAATGTTCGGTGTAGTGCCGATATAAACGCCTGAAACTTCTGCATGTGCGTTTGAGAACGTGCACAAGAAAATTAGCGCAAGTCCGATAAATTGAAATTTTATTCGTAGCGGGCTGAGTCGTGCTGAGAAGGTCCATTGCATAGTATTACTCCTTCAAGCGTCTTAAGCTTGCCAAAGACAGGTTTTGAATTGCTCGGCAATAAGCGGCTTCTTAGGAATACATACTATAGTTGATAATATTTCCTTACCAACATTGCGATGCCTTCAGGCATGGATATACGTGCACTAGTTGGTCGAAATTTTGCCCGAATACGCCGTGAAGCTGGCCTCACTCAAGAAGACGTGGAGGAACGCTCTGGTTTCAGTCAGCAATATATAAGTGGATTAGAGCGCGGTCAGAGAAACCCGACAATTGTTTCATTGTTGGAATTATCGCAAGCGCTCGGTGTGGAATATCTCGATCTATTGAAGCCTGACGCGGAATGGAAAGACGGCGAAGACTAATTCTACCCTCAGCTTAACTGGAGAATCTCGAAAAATTTGCTCGCTGTTCAATGGCAGTTTTTAAGGTTCCGGCGCAGCAACCACCAATTAACTGGCCACGCTGCGAGGAAACCTGCAGGGATCGCAACCATGATCGCGTACCAGAAAACAGGTTCGAATACCGATCCTGCATTCATCCCGCCCATTTGGTAATCAGCGAAGTTCATGGCGATCTCCATAACGCCGATTGAAACCGCTTCACCGATCCAGATGATTTTTAGCGCTTGGGAGAAAGTCTTCTTCTCTCGTCGCATGACAGGCAGCACGCCAAGCGTAAATCCGGAAATATAAGCCAGAAAAGTTGCAAGCCCTATGGTCGTCCATATGCCGAGCCCCAGCGTCACGCCAATCGCTAGCCCGGCCACCTCACCAATAACGCAACCGGTCAAACAATGAAGCGTTGCTTGGGCCGATGTAATGACAGAATTGCTGTTTTGATTGTGTTGAGGGGTTCCGTGAGTGCTCATCTCAAATTCCTAAAACCATAATCGCAGACCAGCGACAAAAGACACGGCCGACGGGTCTTCTCCATCAGCGCGGGCAAAATCTGCTGTTTCACCAACGGCGCGCTCCAATGAAACGCCAACATAAGGGGCGAATTCGCGTTTAATCTCGTATCGCAGGCGCAGGCCAACTTCCGCACTCGACAGTCCGGAGCCGATACCGCTTTCAGGAACGTCCTGTATTGCGAAATTTAATTCTGTACGGGGTTGTAAGATGAGCCTCTGCGTAAGCAACAACTCATATTCAATTTCAACACGCGCTGAGACATCGCCGTCATCGCTGATAAACGCCGCCGCATCGACTTCAAACCAGTATGGGGCCAAACCTTGCACGCCCAATACGCCAAAAGTGCGGTCATCGCCGGGGGCGAAGTCATGGCGCACGCCTGCTTGGGCATCAAAGTAACGCGATATGGCGTGCGACCATAAAGCTTGCACTTCCGCACCTTCGAACGCATCGCCTTCAATCGCATATTTGCCTTCGATCTTGATCCAAAGCTTGTCTTTGTCGCCGCCATACCAGCCTTGCACATCCCATAATAGATGAGGATCGCCTTCGCCCGTTCGATATTCAAAGCGATCGGCTTGGACGTAATATGCCTTCATGCCCCCATGTTCTTTTTGAATGGCGGCGCGGGATTTAGCCATCTCTTCAGCCCCCCAATACTGATCAGCCATTGACCAGCCGCGATTAGGCGCTGAAGGTTCCGCACCTTGAGCATGACCGCTTGGCGATATGCCCATCGAAAGCCCGACAGTCAGTGCAATTGCGAGCAACTTTCTGGAAGGAGTCATCAGTGCTTCCCTCCGTGATCCATTTCCCCATGACCTTTGTGATTATGGTCCATGTCGTGATCATTCATCGCCATGTGCGGACGAACAGAGACTATCTGCATCATGCCTGCATGCATGTGCATCAGAAGATGACAGTGAAAAGCCCAATCGCCTATGTGATCTGCGGTGACGTCGTAAGAGAGCTTTTCGCCGGGTTTAACAATGACGGTATGTTTTCGCGGTTTATGATCGCCGGTGCCATTCACGAGATCAAAAAACATCCCGTGTAGATGAATGGGATGAGACATCATTGTGTCATTGACGAGCGTCATGCGCACCCGTTCGCCTTCATTGAAGACAATCGGATCAACGACCTCTGAGAACTTTATCCCGTCAAACGACCACATATAGCGCTCCATATTGCCCGTCAGGTGCAATTCGATTTCGCGCTGCGGTTCGCGTTTGTCAGGGTTTTGATCGAGGCTGCGCAATTGCGTATAGGTCAGCGTGCGGTGCGGAACATTTTCAAGACCGAGGCCCGGTTCGTCTAAACGGTTAACCGGAGCCATGGCGACCATATCAACGCCAGCGCCCCGCTTGTGATCATGGCGTTGTTCTGCTGAATCATGCCCGCCGTGATCCATCGTATCGTGGTCCATGCCGCCATGAATCATCACTGGTTTGGGTTTTTCGTTCATCGCCATCGCGCCGTGGGCGCCATAGTGCGTCATGCCCATATCGCGCATGGTGAGCGTTGGGCGTTCCCGCAGGGCAGGGGCACTAGCGCGCATCCCCGGCTGCGGTCCGAGCGTAGCAACCGCCATCCCAGAGCGATCAATCGACTCAGCGACAAGCGCAAAAGTGCGGCTCTCCTTCGGCTCAACAATCACGTCATAGGTTTCGGCAACGCCAATTTGAAATTCATCGGTCTCAACGGGCCGAACATTAAGGCCGTCCGAAGCGACAACACTCATCGGCAAATCAGGAATGCGGAAATTAAAGATTGTCATTGCTGACGCATTTATGATGCGAAGACGCACGCGCTCGCCCACATTAAAGACGGCGTTCCAGTTGTCAGCGGTTGAATGCCCGTTGATGAGATAGGTGTAAGCGGCGCCAGTTACATCGGCGATATCAGTCGGGGACATGCGCATCGCTCCCCACATGGAGCGGTCAACGATGGCGCCGCCAAGGCCCATGTCATCAACAGCATCAACGAAATCAGAAAACGTCCGCTTCTGAAAATTATAGACTTCGCTGTTCTTTTTGAGTTTTGCAAAAACCCGGTGTGGGTTTTCAAACGTCCAATCGGAAAGAACGAGAACATATTCGCGATCATAGCTGACGGGATCGACGTCTTTCGGGTCAATGATCAGCGGACCGTAATGACCAAGCTGTTCCTGTAGTCCTGAGTGAGAGTGATACCAGTAGGTGCCATTTTGCGGGAGGGCGAATTTATAGGTGAAAGTCTCACCCGGCTTGATGCCCGGAAAACTCACGCCCGGCACGCCATCCATCTGAAACGGCACTAGAAGTCCGTGCCAATGAATGGACGTATCCTTCATCAAATTATTCTTCACATTGATGGTTATTTCATCGCCTTCGCGAAACCGAAGAAGCGGTGCGGGGATCGTGCCGTTTACGCCGACTGCTTCGCCTGCGCGGTCATCAATACGCACCGGGAACTTGCCGATCGTAAGATCAAATTTTGACCCCGTAAGGCCTGGCAGCCCCAAATTACCTTGTGATGCGCTGAGGGCCCAAGTCGGTATTAAAGGGGACATCGCGAGCGTCGCGCCAGCGCTTGCAGCTGTCCCTAGAAAATTTCGTCTTGTTGTATCCATGGTTTCGTCTTTGCCTGAATATGTTGAGCCTTTGAACAATTGGAAATGCATCATTGCGGACAATGATGCGCGGACATGAAGCGCGCCAAAATAAGAGCGGCCTTATGTCCTTTGTTCAAAGTCGCTAATTCAGCAGACGAATTTTCAGGGTGACGGGCGTTATCGGCGGCGGGTCGAGCCACCCAAGGGAGCGTGCGTTTTTAAAAACACCGCTGTCCTTCCAGAACATGACCCCATCAGCATAGATTGCCAGTTTCTCAGGGGCAGGCGGCAAAGGGATTGTCGCAGCACCGGAAGCGTTGACCGACTTAGATAGCGAAGATTGATTGCAATGGGCGCAGCCTTCTTCGCAGGAAGTGTCATGCTCAAGATGGTATTCACCCACATCGTGAGATGCGGAGTGGTCCATTTCATCATGGATCGCATGGTCTGTAGTTGCCATGTTTTCGTGAGAGGAATTGAGAGTAGGCGCGCAAGCGCAAACTTGCCCGGCTCCGATAATCGTGGCGAGCATGACTAGAAAAGCAGTTTTGATTGCGCTTAATGCCATTGCTTTGTTTTGGTTCCTCTTGTAGAGAGGTATACCCCCATAGGGTATAAAGTCAAATGCCGGATTCTAACGCTACAATCAAACGCCTAAATCGAATTGAAGGGCAGGTGCGCGGTATTGTGCGCATGCTCGAAGATGACCGGTATTGCATTGATGTGCTTCATCAAATGCAGGCTGTTAAAGCGGCCCTTGCACGCGCAGAAAGCGAAATCTTAAAAGACCATGCAGCGAGTTGCGTCGCTGAGGCGATCTCGTCGGGCAATAAAAAGGCTCAACAAGAAAAAGTCTCGGAATTAGTCGATTTATTCGACAAGCTGAAACGCTAACGACCATCTGAAAAGGGGTCGGGTCATCGCTGACATCCAATTCCTCCTTTGATGCTGCCAATTTAATACCTAAACGTGGCTGCGTTCAAAGGGGTCGGGTCAAGGATATTAGCTTGCCTGTGTGCGCTTATATTTGAGTAAGAAGGTCAGGATAAACTGATGGACGCTATCCGGGATTTTATCGGTAATGAAGCGGCTCGAAGCCTTACCTTATCCTGAAAATATGATCCGATTTGGTATTTCTCTTAAGTGCGCTATGCCTTGACACACGCGTTTGGGAGAATTCCGATTATTATCACGGCATTAAAATGGACGCGTCCGCTCGTCTTCTGGCCGCCAGTTATCCTTTTGCTTCTAGCGCTGTTTTTTAGTCTGGTTGATTTTGCAGGGTTTCACGCCTGGGCGAGCGCCGCCAATAGCTGGATATTAAATCACTTTGACTGGCTATTCAGTATCGGATCATTCGGCGCCGTTCTCCTCTTGCTCTGGGTATCATTTTCATCATTAGGGGCGGTGCGTATTGGCGGGCCGGATGCAAAGCCGATCCTCAGCCGGTGGAACTGGTTTGCAATTACGCTTTGTACGACGATCGCCATCGGCATTTTATTTTGGGGCACGGCAGAGCCGATGTTTCACATTAACGGGCCGCCAGATTTTACAGGCGCTGAGCCAGGTTCAGATGAAGCCGCGAGTTTTGCTTTGTCGTCAATGTTCATGCACTGGACGATTACGCCTTATGCAATTTATGCCGTGCCGGCGCTGGCCTTTGCTCTGGCGCACTTTAATCTGGGCAAACCTTATTCTTTGAGCGGGCCGCTTTCGATCATATTCGGACGGGCGGCGACGGGAAAAGCGGGCGCGATTATCGATGCAATAGGGCTTTATGCTTTGGTGGCGGGCGTTGCTGCCTCTTTGGGCGCCGGCGTGATGACGGTGGCGGGCGGGTTGTGGCATATCGCGGGCATCCATGATGGGCCAGAGATGCGGTTGGTGGTGACCGCTGCGATTGTGGCGCTCTTTGTCGTTTCCTCTATCAGCGGTATTCAGCGCGGCATTAAATTCTTATCGGACCTGAATATCCGTTTCTTTTTTGCGCTCTGCCTTTTCGTGTTCTTCTTCGGGCCAACCCTTTCAATTCTTTCCTTGGGCTTTGAGAGCCTTTTGGAGTATGGCGGTACATTCGTTCAGCGCAGCCTCAATCTTGGCGAGCGCGCCGGGCATCAATGGACACGCGATTGGACGGTTTTTTATTTTGCAAACTGGCTTGCCTGGGCGCCGATTACAGCCCTCTTTTTGGGACGTATTTCGGTTGGTTATACAGTGCGCGAGTTTTTGTTGTTCAACCTTGTCGCCCCGGCCACTTTTGGCGCCATCTGGATGACGGTGTTTGGCGGTGCGGCTATTGAATTTGACGCCGTAACCAATGGATCATTGACGGCAGCGTTAAATGAAAATGGGCCGGAGGCTGTCATCTATGCGTTGTTTGAGGCGTTGCCGCTCACCGGGATTGTCATTCTTTCTTTCGTTTTCATCACCTTTATTTCGTTTGCGACGGCCATGGATTCCAACACCCATTCCATCACAGGCGTGTGCCTGAAGCCTGACGCGCCGGGCGGTCAACATGGGCGCTCAGCGCTGATTGTGAAAGTTTTTTGGGGCGTGCTTATGGGCGGCGTTGCCTGGGTCATGACATCGACAACAGGTATCGAGGGCGTGCGGATGCTATCGAATTTAGGGGGGCTGCCAGGTTTGTTTATCTTGCTGGCCATGGGCGCGGTGATTGTGGTCTTGCGCATCAGGTGGCTGG
>BQJH01000035.1 GCA_021604605.1 Hyphococcus sp. | reverse complement strand
CTCTCCGTTTTTGGCGGGCCTGCATGGACATGGGACGAGGGTCGCCAGCAATATTATCTGCATAATTTCTTGTCCGAGCAACCGGATCTCAATTTCCATAATTCTGCAGTACAAGACGCCATTTTAGATGTGGCTCGCTTCTGGCTTGATCGGGGTGTTGATGGGTTTCGCCTTGATGTGGCGAATTATTATTTTCATGACGCCGAACTGAGAGACAATCCGCCGAGCGGCGCCAAAAACCCTGCGCGACCTTATCATACTCAGCAGCATCAGTTTAATCGCTCTCGCCCGGAGACAATCGAGTTCGTCAAAAAACTGCGCGGCGTCATCGATCAATATTCTGACCGGATGAGTGTCGCAGAGATTTTCAGCGACCATCATATCGCGCGCAGTCTCGACTACACGAGCGGGCCCGACCGATTGCACACCGCTTATAATTTCAAATTTTTAAATGCAGAAAGTTTGACGCCGGATTTAATCGGCTCAACCCTCACCGAATGGACCGACGACAAAGCGTGGCCGTCCTGGTCATTTTCCAATCACGATATGACGCGGGCGGTAAGCCGGTGGAACAAAGCGAGCGATGATCCCGCATTTGCCAAACTCTTGGTGGCGCTGCTTTGTTCCTTACGCGGCACTACCTTTCTTTATCAGGGGGAAGAACTTGGACTGCCGCAAGGGAATGTGCCGTTTGAACAGCTACGCGATCCGGAAGCGATCCGGTTCTGGCCTAATGGTTCTGGCCGTGACGGCGCGCGCACGCCAATGCCTTGGGAAAGTGAAAAACCTAATGCTGGTTTCAGCACCGGCGAGCCGTGGCTGCCAGTTGATGCGCGGCACCCGGCGATGGCGGTTGATCAACAGGACACAAATGAGGCCTCTGTATTAAATTTCACACGGCGGTTGTTAGCGTTTCGCAAAGAGCACCCGGCTTTGGTTTCCGGCGAAATAGAATTCGTTGAAACAAATGCGCCCCTTCTCGCCTTTATTCGTAGTTTTGGTGAAGAGCGGATTTTGTGCGTCTTTAACTTGTCGGCGGAACCAGTGTCCTGGAAATCGAGCCTCTTAAATAACACCCGCCCTTGTGATCACAAAAACCGACCTCATGCCGTTGCGCCAACCGAAGACGCTCTTCAACTGAGCGCCTACAGTCAGCACTTCTTATCCCTTGAACAAGGCTGAACCGCCCCCTACTCCCAATAGTAAGGCGCGCGTTTGAAGTTACCGGTCAGCACTTCGTTCATGGTTGCAGCTTCATAAAGTCGCCCATTCAACATCACATGCTCAACCTTGTCTGATTGGAAGATATCATCAAGCGGGTTTACGCCGAGGATCACAAGATCAGCGAGCTTTCCTTGTTCAAGCTTGCCGATATCCTTGTCGAAACCAAGCGCCTTGGCGGGGGAAACAGTGGCGGCTTTCAACGCCTCAAGAGCGCTCATGCCGCCTCTTGCGAATGACCACATCTCCCAATGGGCGGCGAGACCTTCTTCCTGCCCGTGGGCGCCGATGGAAACCGTGACGCCCCGATCGGCCAACGCTTTTGCGGTGGCAGCGCTGCGCTGATCAGCGAAATCTTCTTCCGGCGCTTTGGTTGAACGAACAGATTTTGGCTGCAGAATATGCGGCGGCGCGTGCTTCGTCAGCAAGGGATGCGCCCAGACATCCGTTTTGTACCGCCAGTAAGGATCACCGCCGAGGCCGCCATAGGTAACGGTCAAGGTCGGCGTATAGGCAACATCCGTCGCGGCAAAAAACGACAACACATCATCATATAACACCGCCTGCGGAATATTGTGTTCGACAGTCGTGTTGCCATCAGCGATGAGCGACATATCCATATTGAACAACGAGCCGCCTTCGGGAACGACCGCCATGTTCTCCTCTATAGCAGCGGCCACAACCTGCTGGCGCTGGTTTCGTCTTGGCTGGTTATAGTTTTTGATGGCGTGGGCGCCCTGCGCTTTTAGTCTTCGCACATGGGCTTTCGCGTCATCCGCAGAATTGATCTCCGCATAATACCCGGCAGCTTTAGCGCCGTAGACAATCTCGCCCGTGGAATAAAGACGCGGCGCCAGATACTGACCCGCACGCTGCATTTCCGCCGCCGGAAAAATGTGGCTGGCGATGTTCGAAGGATCGTGAACCGTGGTGACGCCGAAAGCCAGATGCGCCATCGCAACCCAGTTCTGTTCCGGAATAATATCATCGACGCCTTGCGCCCCATGAGCATGGGCGTCGACAAGACCGGGAATAATTGTCTTCCCGGCTGCATCGAACCGCTTTGCGCCGGTGGGTATTTCAACATCTCCTACAGCGCCTACAGCAGCGATGCGATTGTCTTCAATGACGATAACGCCATCATCAATAACGCCGCCAGTCTCATCCGCCATGGTGATAATTCTAGCGCCGGTAATCGCAACAATACCCTCTGGCTTATCAGCCGCTACTTCACGCGCCAATGAAGCGCCGGTTTCTGGCGGTTCATAGCCTTCCGCTTCTTCAGCATCAGCGACAGCCGGCAAAGCCGGTATCATCTCTCTGATCGACGCGCTGAAAAGCGTGGGGCCAAGCGACCAGTTCAACTGTGATCCATCATGGGACCAGTTTGTATAGAGTGCGCCGTCGCCGCTCGCTTTTACGATTGGCGCAGCGCTACCGTCTTTGCCAGCGCCGATCTTTTGCGGGCCAGGCGTAATCGGCATGACGTATGCAGAATAGTTCTCGCGAAAAGCAACATGTTCACCGCTGGGTGATACCTGAAACTCTGTAATCAGCGCCCCGCTTGCATGAACACGTTCATCATCACCGGAAAGGTTGACACTGACGAGACTGGTATCTTCTCCTCCTTTGGTCAGGAAAATACGCTGATTGTCGGCGCCAAAATGCGGCGTGTGCCCGGACTTCGTGACTTCACGCATGGCTCCGCCATTGGCCGGTACAATATAGACGCCAGAATTTTCTGACCATTCTCGCGATGTTAAATATCCGCCAGAGCCTTTTTCGAAAACGACCTGCGAGCGGTCTGGCGAAAACCGTGGCCGACGATAGTGACCCGGTTCTGAAGTGATGGTTCGGCGCCCGCTGCCATCGGCGTTTATCGTATGAATGGCGCCAAGTTCTTCATCATCCCATGTGGCGTAGACAATCTTGCGACCATTACGCGACCATGACGGAAACATTTCCCGGCTCGTAGCATTACTGGTCAAGCGGCGCGCATTCCCATTCGGCAAATTTTTGACGTACAATTTGCCGAGGCTTTCAAAAACAACTTGGCCTCCATCGGGTGACATCTTGGCAAAGCGCAGCATCTTTGTTGTGAAAGTATCAACGGCAACATCAATTTGCGGACGCGGCGGATCAACAATTTCCCGCGTATCATCTACTGCAAACTCAATCACTGAGGCTTCGCCGCTTTGCACATTGATGCGGCGGATTTTACCGCCCGCCCAGAAAACGATCGAACGAGAGTTCGGCGTCCAGTCCATATTCGGATAAACACCATAAACGGCCCAGGTTTCCTGTAGATCGAGATCAAGATCGTCATAGATTTTGCGCTCAATGCCCGAACGCATATCTTTTACGTATAGTTTGGATTTACCACGCTCACGCCGAACAAAAGCAATTGAGTTTCCATCTGGCGACGGCGTTGGGCGCACAGACCCGCCCGGTCCTGACACGATGGTTTTTCGTTCGCCCGTTTCAAGATCGTAACGGTCAATTTCAAACAAAGACTGGTTAGAGTCTTGCGCGTAAATGAATGTATTTCCTGAACTGACATTGCGCGTGAAATAAATGCCGCTCCCGTCAGGGGAAAACATTGGCTCGCCAAGCTCTTTCTGGAATTGCTCGTTGGGGCGCTCGACAAGCTTCACGCCGTTACCGCCGCCAAGAAAATAGAGCCAGATCTCACCCGTCCCTAAAGACCGACCAGTAGTGAAATGTTTCTTGGCGGCGATTGACTTGCCGTCCGGGTGCCAGGTGGGGTTATTTAAAAGGCGGAACTTCTCTTTGGTGACCTGACGTTTATTCTCACCGTCGGCATCCATGATCCAGATATTATCGCCGCCATCGCGGTCGCTGGTAAATGCAATCATTGACCCATCGGGAGAAAAACGAGGATGCGCTTCATAAGCAAGGCCACTGGAAATATTTGTCGCCGCGCCGCCAGACATTGGCAGCGTATAGATATCACCCAAAAGATCAAAAACGATGGTCTGTCCATCGGGACTCACATCGAGGTTCATCCAGGTGCCTTCAGTGACCTTCAGTTCAACCTTGCGCGTTTCCATTGGCGGCGCTGAAACGTCCCACTCTTCTTTTTCTTCTTCGTCGCTTTCTTCTTTGTCGGCTTCTTCATCACCGACAGCGGCTTCACCTGCTTCCGGCACAGCAGACGCCGCAAGGCTTACCTCTTCTGCTGGAGCGGCCTCCGCTTTCTGCTCTTTGTGATCTGGCGCGGAACTAGACTCGGTTTCTGACTGGCTGCACCCCAGAAGAAGGAATAAAAACAGAAAGGAAAAAATTGCGCGGCGCATCGAAGGCCCCCTTGTTGATTCGAAGAATTTGTTGCGGCCCGTTGTGCCATCAATCGGCAAGCCGGTCTATCGGTTGAAAGCCGCAATGACGCCTCGCTGCCCGATCAGCAATTTCGCCCCAACTATTTCGCTAACGATTTTCGCCTAACACCTTGAAAACAACCACCTGTCTCAACATATAGTATTACAAGGAGAGGCATAACGGGGCTGACAATACCTACCGGGGCGAAATCCACGACCAGTATCAGTACATCCACAAGCTCAGCGATTTACGCTGTTTGCCCAGTCCCTTGCCCCCGCGCATGATCATGCCATAAAGCATGCTCAACCGGTCGATCCGATACGTTGAACCATAACAAAAAAGGGGTCCGTAAATGGCGTCAGACGAAAACATCTCAAATCGTTTTGAAGCAGTGCGTGAGCGAATGCGACAAACACAAAGCGAAACGTCTGAGCGCGCGGAACGGCGCACTTCCCGGCAAAGCAGGACAGGCCTTAGCGGCTCTCTGGAAAAAGAGACAGCCGTAAGGACAGAAATTGAAGATACAGAAGCTTTTAAGATTTTAACGGACGCCAGTCTCGATCCGCAGCAAAAAATCGAGAAATTAACAAAACTACTGACATTCAACGAAGAAGACCTCGAAGGCAATGTAGAACGCCTTCATCAGAACCGGTCTATTGTGGCGGCGTTGCTGGCCGACTTCACGCAGCACAATAAGGAAAGTATCGAGCTTGTGCGCGACAATCCTTTGTCACACCTGCGCACGGGCATCAAAGATGTTTTTGAAGAATACCATGCGCTCGTTGGCGACCGCGCCGACCTTAAAGCCAAGCTGGAACTCATCGACAGATTGATCGAGGAGAAAGGCGGGCCTCAAGGCTTGATCGACGCCATGCTGACGGCCCGCGACAAAGAAGTTGAAAAGAACGCCCTTGAATCGGCGCTCAATGAAGCGACAGGTGCTGTCGAAGGTCTTAACAATGACATTAGCGGGTTAAATGCCGATGTGAGAGCTCTCGCCCGCGCCATTGCAACAGATGAAAAAGACGCATTCTTATTCTTTAAGGGAGAAAAGAAAAAACTCCTCACCCGTCGGCGTGAATCACGCACAGAAAAAGAAGCCACAATCGAGAAAAAGAAAACCGAGCTTGCAGAGGCTCAATCAACGCTTCAAGAGCGCACAACTTCGTATCAGGCGTTTGTCGATACGGATGACTGGCGCATTAATGAAAAGATTCTTGAAATCCTCGATATCGGCAACGAAGAATTTATTGAGAGAGTAAAAGCGCTCTCCGATCTTACCCTTAGCTATATTGATAATACTGAAGAAACTTTAACAGGCGTACGCAATCAGCTGGAGTCCCTGCTTCAGCGCGTAACTGGCGTTCACACGCTTACACATAACACCAAGGAAAATGTTGCCGTCATTCTAGATGCGCAACGTGACGCTCAAGAGAAAAATGCGCAGATGTTACGCGCCTTTGAGGGAGAGAGCGACGCAAGCGGGCTTGACGCATTAACCCGCGACAAAAAGAAACGCGCGCTTAACCAGCATGTTTCTGCCATCGACAAAACTATTCAATCGACCGCGGCGGTCTCTGGTGAACTCGGCAAGATTGAATCAAGCCTGACCAACTTCAAAGATCAAATGGAAGAAGGCCTAGCCGACGCTATCGAACAACAAATGCTGGCTGTCGGCAGCGCCGCCGTCAGCGGCAACAACACATTGATGCGCGTCGAGGGGCTGGCAACCTTTGTGCAGTCGGTCATCACGAAAGGACAATACACAAAAGAGTCCGAGGCAGCGCTTGGCGAACTTGCCAAAGAAATGGAGCGCGCACTGATGGGCCGAATGGCAAAGAACGCCTCAATCAAAGACCTTAATTCTGCCCTGAAAGAAATGGCTGACGCCATCGATGTCAAAAACGACGTCGTGCTCGAAATTGCGGAAGAACGCAAAGCCCTCATCGACAGATTGATTGAGCAGTCAGAAAACCTCGCCCGCGCAAACGAAGACGCGTTAGCGATTGAGGCGACCGTCAACAAGAAGCTCTACGCACCGGAAAACGAATAAGATTTTACAACGGTGATGATGGAGCGTCTGAACGAGCGGGATATGGAAAACAAGCTACTGATCGACCTTGAAGACTACGTCGCTCTCGTCGAGCCCGACTTCAATTTCGTCGGCGAAGGAGACATCGAAAAGATCTCCAGCATTTTGGGCCAGAACCAGTATTCGAACCTCATCTATGCTGGACGTTCGGGCGTTGGCAAAACTGCGAACCTTTACGGGATCATCCAGAAAAAGACCAAAACAATCGAAGGTGACATCGGGCAGAATGAAAAACGCCTGCCCTTGCACATGATCGACCGACGATTTTTACTGCTCGACACGAATACATTATTCGACAGCAACGATCCGCAGAAAATTGAGCAAAGCATCAAGCTTGTTTTCGCTGAACTCGACAAGCCGGGCGATCATGTACTTGTCGTAGAAGACGGAAACGACCTCCTTAAGGGCATTGAAGACAATCAATGTCAGGGCCTGATCTCTATTCTCGTGCGCGAGCTTAAAAAACGATCCTTTCATTGCATCCTTATGGTCCGCGACGAGCCAGGAAAAAACAAACTTGGTGAAGTCCTAAACTGCCATTCCGATATGGCAGAGCTCTTCAGCGTTCTGGAAAAAAAGGCGCCCGGAAAAGAAGAAGTCATCGAGATCATGGCGCAGAGCAAAGCGTCAATCGAACGCCATTTTGATAACCTAACCATTTGCGATGACGCTAATCTTGAAATCATCAACCTCACACTGCAATACCCTAACCTTTCGCTTTACATGCGCCACCAGCCCGCACGCGCGTTGCGCGTCCGTGACAGAATTGCAAGCCAGTTTGTCTCTCGCAGGCAAGCGCGCCCACCTGAACTGGATGAGCTTGAAGCTGAGCGCTCTTCTTTAGGTGACGACACAAAAAAAATAGCTGAAGTGCAACAGAAAATTGACGCCATCACAAAGGTTTGGGAAGAACGCACACGAGCGCTGGGGCAAGCCTATCTTGAAAAAAGAAAACACGAGCGCGGACTGGAAGAGTTAACGCTCGAACTTTCCAAAGAAGAGAATAATCTGCGTAATACGTTCTCTCAATCTCATGGCAGAGAACCTACAGAACGCGATTTGGCGGCGCATAAGACTGCTGAAATCAAGGAAGTTGAAAAATACATTCGCGAGACAACACGGCTTTTAGAAGAGGCCGATAAGAAGGCGCGGGCCGTGCGCAGCCAGCACAATGAGGAACTTGAACTTTCCGTTGCCGATGTACGCGATTTCTTCAGCGAAATGTCTGGTATCCCCACCAAAGATTTGAACGCTGATGAAGCAACCCGTGCTCTGGGGCTTGAAGACCGGCTTAAAGCCAAAATCTTCGGTCAGGATGACGCCATTGCCACGATTGCCGACGCGGTTTTGACCGCCAAGGCCGGGCTTAATAATCCTGAAGCTCCCATCGGCTCTTTTATCGCAGTGGGTTCATCTGGCGTTGGTAAAACCTATTCTGCGGAGTGCCTTGCCGAAGATTTATTTGATGACGCCGACGCACTTACCGTTTTCGACATGTCCGAATTCATGGAAAAGCATACGGTCGCCCGGCTCATCGGCGCGCCTCCGGGCTATGCCGGTTATGGCGAAGGCGGCATGCTGACAAATGCGGTGCGCCGCCGTCCCTATCAGGTGATCTTGCTTGATGAGATTGAAAAAGCGCATCCCGATGTCTTCAAGATTTTACTCCAATTGCTCGACAAGGGCCGGCTCAGCGACGAACTGGGCACCGTCGATTTCAAGAATACGCTCTTTATCATGACGACAAATCTGGCGCAGCAATTAAGTTTTGACGAAATGCGCACATCGGAAAATTCGAGCGAGGAGATCAAAACGGAAATCCGTAAGATCTTTCCGCAGGAATTGATCAACCGCGTCGATGCGTTCCTGTTATTTAAAGCGCTGAAGCCACGAGATATTGAACGCATTATCAAACGTCTGATTGCCAAGAAAAATGACAACCTTAAGCGCCAGAAAAAAGCCATCGAGATCATTCTCCCTGATGTTGATATCGCTGAAATTGTCGAACGCAAATATCTGCCCGAAGAAGGCGCCCGGCAGGTTCAAAAATTCGTTCAAAACAACCTTATTAATCAGGCGGCCAAAATTGTGCTCGCTCATTCCGGCGATGCAAAAGGCGGTATCATTGAGGCCGCATTCGAACCCGGCAATGATGACTTTTCATGGGACTTTGAACCGGCGGCGGCAGCCCCTGACGCCCTGAAGGCTGCTGAATGAGCAAAGATCAGGACAAGTCCCTGAAAGCAGCGCTCGACGCTTTAAAAAAAGCCCGGCACTCAGGCGATGACGCCAAGACAAGCTCGGACAATAAATACACGCACGCTAAAAAGAATGCTGCAAGATCGCCCCTTTCCAATCTGGCAGGCGGGTCTTTGTTGCTAAAAGTCTATGCCGTATTCGACACAATTTGGAGCGATTGGGCGCGGCCAGTAACGCGCTTCTTAAATCCCATCACAAAGCACATCTGGCGATTTTATGGGTGGAGCTACAATACATTCGCGCATGTAAAAGACGAAAACAAGGAGCGTGTATTCTCGCGCAATCGCGCGGCTTTCGTAACCATTTTTCTGGCAGCGTTAACAATCACGGCGCCTATCATTCTCGTCCGCACGGTTATTCCGACGCTATCGCAAACTGTTTATGATGCAGGCATGCTCGCTACTATGAAAGAAGACCGGCTCTTTCTGAGCCGCGCCGATCTTATCAATCCTGATCGTCAACTATATCAGGTGATGGGATGTCGCGACATTAGCGGCTGCGATGGCGGCGACAACACCACATACTATCGGCTGCGCGATAACGTTATCCTCGATATCAAATACTGGACAACGCGATTTGAGCCCTACGACCCAGCGGAAATCGCTGGCGCTATGGTGAGTGAATTGAATGATTGCACAATCAAATATTATGGGCGGCGATCAAAAGCGCTAGGCTGGTACCCATACATCATCAGCGCGAACTGTGTGCCTGTCTGATGCTGGAGAAGTGACACAATAAAGATCGAGGGTGCTCACTTCTATCGATGGTTTTTGGGTCTATCATCGACAAGTTTTGAGCCACCACGCCCTCCCTTTTCTCATTCCAAGCAATTGAAACAGAACAGAAAAACGCAAATTTCAGTTAGTCTGGGATATGCTAATTTATATTTCGCACGAACCCTTCAGGGTCAATCGAGTGTTAATAGAGGTTGCAATTTCAGAATGATGGTTCTAATTATCAGAATAGTCATTCTGGAAAGGCCGACAAATGGCCCCAAGCGCCAAAGCAGATATGAAGGAAGCGGTTGCCGCCGCCAAAGAAGTGTTTTGGGTGCACGGCTTTGATGATGCTTCCATTGAAGAACTCGTTCAGGCAACAGGGCTAAACCGTTACGCACTTTACAATACATTTGGCGGCAAGCTGGAACTATTTCTGGCTGTCCTTGAAGATTATTACACCGAACGCAAATCATTGTTTATGACCACCCTCGGCGATCCGGCACACGGGCCGATGGATGCAATCCGCCATGTTTCCGAATTTTGTATTACTGAAATGGCGGAGCGCGGCGCCGGCTGTTTGATGTGCAATGTCGCACAGGAAGTTGGGCAGCACGAAGAAATCGTTTCGGAGCGCGTAAAAACTTACCTTGATGAAATTCAAAGCGCGAAAGAAATGGCGCTCACACAAGCCGAAGAACGCGGAGAGCTAAATCCCGCAATCACTCCCGGAGAAGGAGCGGCATTGTTGATGTCTAACATGTTGGGCGTCGGTGTTATGGCGCGTAATGGCGCCAGTCGTCGCCAACTATTGAATGTCTTTAATACATGCATGGCGGCATTGAGCGTTACCAAGCCTCACGAAAAAACTTAGTCAGCCCCCTTAAGGGAAGAAACATTAATAGCACGGTTTAAAAAATTGCCGCCCAGGAGTTGAAAAGTGTCTGAGTCAAAAAACAATCAATTGGATATGTTCGCGGCAGGTTTAGCGAAACTAATGATCAAATTACGCTGGCTGGTTATTCTGGCTGCGATTGGGGCATCGATCGCTATCGGATCACACGCCAGCAAGCTTGAGTTTTCAAACAACTATCGCGCTTTCTTTTCTGCAGAAAACCCAGAACTTCTAGCGTTTGAAGAGTTTCAGGCGACTTACACCAAAAGCGATAATTTCCTTTTTGTTTTACAGCCTCGGGACAATAGCGGCGCATTCACCAATGACACGCTCGCCGCTGTTGAATATCTAACCGAACAAGGCTGGCAGATACCTTTCGCACTGCGCGTTGACTCACTCAGCAATTTTCAACACACCTACGCGACAGAAGACGATTTAATTGTTGAAGATTTAGTCTCGGACGCTACTAAGCTGACGCCTGATGAACTGGCCGCTAAACAACAAATCGCATTAGCTGAACCACTTTTACGCAATCAGCTTATTACACTGGATGCGGGCGTCACCGCTGTCAGCGTTGTTCTTCAATATCCAGAAATCGCATTGACTGAAGTTCCGGAAGCCGTCGCGGCAGCGCGCGCCCTGCGCGCCGATGTTGAAGAAAGATTTCCAAATGTTGATGTGCACCTGACCGGCACATCCATGTTGAACAATGCATTTTCTGAAGCCGTTCAAAATGATCTGGCCTCGCTGGTGCCAGCGATGTTTATCGTTGTCTTACTGGCGACAGTGATTGCAGTGCGATCGGTCAGCGCGACGGCGGCGACACTCATCATCATCATTCTTTCGTCGACGATCGCGATGGGTTTCGCTGGATACACCGGCGTCAAACTCACCGGCCCCAGCCCAATGGCCCCAGTGATTATTTTAACGTTGGCAATTGCCGACTCTATTCACATACTTATTTCCATGCGCGGCGCCATGCGCGAGGGCCTTGAAAAACGCGCGGCCATTATTGAAGCGACGCGCATTAATTTCCTGCCCGTCGCCGTAACATCCGTCACCACAATGATTGGGTTTCTGGCGCTTAATCTTTCGGACTCACCGCCATTCCGGGATCTCGGTACGATCACTGCCGTTGGGATTTTCGCCGCGTGGTTTCTTTCTGTTACGCTTTTGCCTGCGCTATTGAGCCTAGCTCCAATTCGGGTGCCCCAACGTGCTGCAAATAGCGAACGAGGCAGCCTGATGCTTGGTTTTGCGAACGTGGTCATCCGCCATTCGCGACTGCTTTTGGTTTCCCTCACCGCCCTTAGTGCTGCACTGATCGCTTTTATTCCAACTATCGAGTTAAGCGACCAATGGCGTGAATATTTCTCACCGCGCATGGAGTTTCGCTCTGAGACTGACAAGGTGATCGAATATTTTGGCTTTTACCCGGTGGAGTTTTCCGTCCCCGCTGGCGATTCAGGCGGTGTAAGCGAACCAGATTATCTGGAAAAACTAGACGCCTTTACTGAGTGGCTTCGGGCACAGCCTAATGTGACACATGTCTATTCGATCACGGACATCATGAAGCGGCTCAACAAGAATATGAACGCCGACGACCCGGATTTTTATCGACTGCCCGGTGATCGGGAGCTATCGGCGCAATACCTGCTCCTTTACGAGCTCTCTCTACCCTATGGACTGGACCTCAATGATCGTATCAACATCGACAAGTCCGCCAGTCGTGTAACCGCGACCCTTGAAGGCACAGTCAGCACAAAACGTGCGCGCGAGTTTTTCGTCGAAGTCGATGCCTGGTTTGATCAAAATGCTCCGCAATACAAAGCCCCGCCGACAGGTCCGCAAGTGATGTTTACCTATATCGCACAACGCAATGTCGAAAGCATGATTGCAGGCACCTCGATCGCCATTTTCGCAATCGCCATCATCATGATCCTGGCGCTGCGCAGCATTAGTATGGGATTGATCAGCCTGGTGCCAAACGCTTTTCCTATCCTCACGGCGTTTGGCGTATGGGCGATACTGGTTGGCGAAGTCGGATTTTCCGTCGCCGCCATCGCAGCGATATCGCTTGGTATTGTTATCGACGACACCGTGCATTTTCTGACGAAGTTTATGCGGGCGCGACGCGAAAAGGGGCTTTCTTGCGCTGACTCAATTCGCTACGCGTTTGAGACCGTCGGTGTTGCTATTATCGTCAATACGATTGTTCTTGGCGCGGGCTTCCTCGTCATGACCCTTTCCGCCTTCAAGATTAATATGGAAATGGGGCTTTTGACTGCGCTTACCATTGGCCTTGCCTTGATCCTGGATTTCTTATTTTTGCCGGCGCTGCTGTTGCTCATCGCACGCTTTTCCGGTGAAACCGTCAACACCAAAGGAGACGATTATGTCCGACATACTTATAACGCGGCAGCTTAGAGCAGCGCTCTTCTCAGCCTTACTGGGAGCGTCTTCCGTTGGCGTTGTCGCAGCCCATGCGCAAGATACTTCTGTCTTTGAAGATGATCCAGCGGCAAAAGGCGAAACGCCGGCAGCCATTAAAGGCTACGAGATCGCTGCGCGAAGCGACCGCACTGACCATGGGTTCAGCGACAGCAAAGTCGACGCAACGATGGTCCTGCGCAATGCCGCAGGACAGACTTCCGAGCGAAGCTTATCATTTTCTACACTCGAAAAGGAAAATGAATCTGAGGGTGACAAGTCTCTCGTGATTTTTAATTCACCGCGCGATGTCGAAGGAACGGCATTACTATCTCATGCAAAAATTCTTGTTCCTGATGATCAGTGGCTATTCTTGCCCGCACTGAAGCGTGTTAAGCGCATTGCTTCAGCCAACAAATCTGGCCCGTTTGTTGGTTCCGAATTCGCTTTTGAAGATTTCACCCTCACTGAACTCAACAAATTCACATACGCCTATAGCCGCGAGGAAGAAGTCGACGGCGCCATGATGGACGTTGTTGAACGTTTCCCGCGCTACGAGAAATCTGGTTATTCCAAACAGGTTTCATGGATCGATCAGGAAATTTATCAGGCGCACAAAGTAGAGTTCTACGATCGGCGCGGCGATTTATTGAAAACGCTAACCCTATCTGATTACCGTGAATATGACGGCGTTTGGCGCGCCCATAAATTTTCAATGGTCAACCACAAGACAAACAAAGAAACCGATCTTGTATACGGAGAGTATGAGTTCAAAACCGGGCTGGATTCCGGCGACTTTGTCAAAGGCGTACTTCAGCGGATTCGCTAGCTCTCAAGGAGCTTTCATCAATGCATCGATATTTAAAATATTTCGGCATTATCATTGCTGCAATTAGCACTGCCTCTGTGGCTGCGGCTGACGAATGGGAATTTGGCGGAGAGATTTCCACTGAGATCCGATATTTTCCATCGGAACCACAATTTCCGGGGCAGTTTGAGCATTGGCAACCCTCTTTAACGCTTCAACCCGATATTCGTTGGGAAAGCGATGACGGCAAACACCAGCTGGTTATGACCCCGTTTGCACGCATCGATGCACAAGATAACGAGCGCACCCATATTGACCTTCGTGAAGGATATTATCGCTACATCAGCGACAATGACTGGACACTGTTGATCGGCGCCGCGAAAGTTTTTTGGGGAACAGCCGAGTCCCGGCATCTGGTTGATATCATCAACCAGACGGACAGCGTTGAAGATATTGATGAGGAAGACAAGCTAGGTCAGCCAATGATCAAGCTTTCGCTTTTGAAAGAATGGGGTCAGCTCGACCTTTTCGTTATGTCTGGCTTTCGCACGCGAACATTTCCGGGCGCTGATGGGCGTTTGAGATTTCCTCTGCCTGTCGATACTGAGAAAGAAATCTTTGAATCCGACGCAAACCGCGGCGCTGTAGATTACGCCGCCCGGTATTCAAACTTTTTCGGCAATTGGGATGTCGGCCTCTCTGTCTTTCACGGCACATCGCGTGAGCCGCGCTTTGCTGTGCTGCCGACAAATGACGGACTGGCGCCCGTCTATGACCGCATCACACAGGGCGGGCTAGATGTTCAATACACTGCTGGCGCATGGCTTTGGAAAGGTGAAGCGATCGTTCGGCGTGGCCATGGCAGCACATTTTTCGCTGGCGTTGCCGGTGTTGAATATACGCTCTATCAAATATTCGGTCGGTCCTGGGACCTCGGCCTTCTTGCTGAATATCTTTATGACGGACGCGATGAAGGATTTGTCCTTGAACCTTTTGGCGTCACCTCTATCGCGCCTGCGACAGCTTTCCAAAATGATGTCTTTACCGGCGCGAGGCTGGCTCTCAACGATACGCAGGACACATCTCTCCTCGCCGGAGTTTCGGTTGATGCGGACGATCAATCCATGTCCATGCTTATCGAAGCGCAACGCCGTATCGGACAGAACTGGACGGTAGAGTTAGAAAGCCGCCTGTTCTTCAATATCGATCCCGGCAATATCGCCGACGCATTTCGCGACGATGATGTTTTAACCTTCAGGCTCACCAGATATTACTAGACGCCCAGCGGTATGAATGATCAGCGTTCAACACGCCGTCCTGCATTTGATAACATCTTATTTTTATTGATTTAATGGTGCCCAGGAGAAGACTCGAACTTCCACGACCTTGCGGTCACTGCGACCTGAACGCAGCGCGTCTACCAATTCCGCCACCTGGGCATAAGAGCGGCGGCTTAGGGCGTAATGTCGATGATGTCAATTCGGGGCGGCGGAAGGTAATCGGGTAGACCGCTAGTCCGTTGTCGCAACCCAGTCCGGATCGTCCTGGACCTCTCGCTCCCACGTTAGGAACTCGTAATAGCCACACCGGGTCTGGGTCGGGAACTCACGGCAAATGGTTGGACGGCCTTCGTAAATCGTGCAGTTGCGGGTTTCCTGATCGAGGAACATACAAGCTGTCACAAAGTGCTCGTCATCACGATGACGCAAAACCCGCGGGTTTTCTTTATCACCCTTCTTGGTGAATTTCT
>BQJH01000034.1 GCA_021604605.1 Hyphococcus sp. | reverse complement strand
GCCGAGCATGATCGGCAACAGTCCTGCAATCACCGTGGCGTCAGTCATGATAATGGGACGCAAACGGAGCAAAGCCCCGTCCCTCACCGCATTGATCACATCGCCTCGCTTGAACGCTCGCCCTTCGCCCGCAGCAATCTGTTTACCCTCATCAAAAGCGGAATTGAGAAAGACCAGCATAACCAGCGAGGTTTCAACTGTGAGGCCCGCCAGCGCAATAAAGCCAACGCCAACCGCAATCGACATATTGTAGCCAAGCAAAAACAGCAGCCAGACACCGCCCGCGAGCGCCAAGGGAAGGGTCAACAATATGATCGCTACTTCCGCAATGCGCCGGAACGCCATGAACAGGGTCACGACGATGAGCGCCAAGGTGACGGGCACAATAATGCTCAAGCGTTCTTGCGCGCGCTCCATATATTGAAACTGGCCGGACCAGCCCAAAGAATATCCAGGCGGCAGTTCGACTTCGCTCATCACAACGCGCTGCGCCTCAGCGACATAAGACCCAAGATCGCGACCGGCGATATCGACATAAATCCAGCCATTGAGCCGCGCATTTTCGCTGCGGATCATGCCCGGCCCATCGACAATGCGAATATCTGCAAGCTCCTGCAGGGGTACATGGGCGCCCGAGGCAGTAACCACCGGAAGCTGGCGCAGGCGCTCAACCGAATCGCGCGCATCACGCGGAAACCGCAGATTGATCGGATAACGCTCCAACCCTTCAACGGATTCCGAAACATTCGCACCGCCAATTGCAGAGCGAATAACATCCTGCACATCGCCAACATTCATGTTGTAGCGCGCTGCCTCTTCGCGCCGCACATCTATCTCGACATAGCGTCCGCCGACGACGCGCTCGGCATAGACAGAAGCTGTGCCTTCAACGGGTTTTAAAACGCGCTCGATGTCTTCACCGATCTTGGCAATGGTATCCAGATCAGGTCCGGCGACCTTGATGCCCAGCGGCGTTTTGATGCCGGTCGCCAGCATGTCGATGCGGTTTTTGATCGGCATGATCCAGACATTGGAAATGCCCGGAACCTGCACAGCTTCATCTAGCTCAGCGCGGATACGATCCATCGTCATACCCGGGCGCCATTGATCCTCCGGCTTTAAGCGGATTGTCGTTTCAATCATGGTAAGCGGCGCAGGGTCCGTTGCGCTATCAGCGCGCCCGGCCTTGCCGTGAACAGTCTCAACTTCGGGGACTGTTTTGATCATTTTATTTGTTTGCTGAAGCAGTTCGCGCGCTTTACCGATTGAGATGCCGGGAAAGGCGCTTGGCATATAAAGGAAGTCGCCTTCATTCAAATCGGGCATGAATTCACTGCCGAGCTTCGCGGCTGGATAGAGCGCTGTAACGCAAACCAAAAAGGATACGGCGAGCACCATAACGGGCCGCTTTAAGGTCGCATTGAGCACGGGTCTGTAGACAAAACTGAGGGCGCGCGTCACCGGGTTTCGCGCTTCGGGGCGGATACGCCCGCGCACGAAGTAACCCATCAAAACAGGCGTTAGGGTGACCGCCAGAATGGCTGAGGCCGCCATCGCATAGGTTTTGGTGAAGGCGAGCGGTTTAAAGAGCCGGCCTTCCTGCGCTTCCAGCGCAAACACCGGCATGAAGCTGAGCGTAATGATGATGAGCGAGAAAAAGATCGCCGGGCCGACTTCGCTTGCCGCTTCGGTGACAATCCGCCAGCGGTTTTCCGGTGTGATCGGTTCTTTTTCAATGCGCCGATGCAGCGTTTCAATCATGACAATCGCGCCATCGACCATGGTGCCAATGGCGATGGCAATACCGCCCAGCGACATGATGTTAGCATTGACGCCTTGAAACTTCATGACGATGAAAGCGGCGAGAATGCCGAGTGGTAGCGTGAGAATAATGACAAGAGAGGAGCGCAAATGCAGCAAGAACGCGGCGCAAATGAGCGCGACGATTAAAAACTCCTGACCAAGCGTCTTGAGAAGATTATCAACGGCGCGTTCAATCAGCGCCGATCTATCATAGGTTTCGACAATCTCGACGCCTTCGGGCAATCCGGGGCGAAGCTGTTCGAGTTTTTCTTTGACTGCTTCGATGGTTGCAAGCGCATTATCGCCCCAGCGCATAATGATAACGCCGCCAACGGTTTCGCCTTCGCCATTTAGTTCACCAACGCCGCGCCGCATTTGCGGACCGATTTCAATGTCGGCGACATCACGTAATAAAAGCGGCGTGCCGTTTGACTGTTTTCCAACGGGAATGCGTGCAAGACTATCAATCGATGACACATATCCACGCGCCCGGATCATGTATTCGGCTTCGCCAAGCTCTAAAACAGATCCTCCGACTTCTTGATTGCCTTGTTGGATGGCGCGGCGCACTTGCGCGAGTGGTAGATTGAAGATGCGCATCTTGTCGGGATCAAGGGTCACCTGATATTGGCGCACCATACCGCCGATGGTTGCTACTTCCGCAACACCGGGAACGCTTTGCAACTCGAATTTTAAGAACCAGTTTTGAATGCTGGTTAGATCAGCAATGTCATGCTGACCCGTGCGATCCACAAGCGCATATTGATAAACCCAGCCGACGCCAGTTGCATCGGGTCCGAGTTCTGATTTGGCACCTTCAGGAAGATCACCGGCGACCTGACTTAAATATTCCAGTACGCGCGAGCGCGCCCAATAGAGATCAGTGCCATCTTCAAAGATGATATAGACATAGGAATCGCCGAAGAAGGAATACCCGCGCACCGTAGTTGCTTTCGGCACGGCAAGCATCGCTGTGGTCAGAGGATAAGTGATCTGGTCTTCAATGACCTGCGGGGCCTGGCCGGGATAGCTGGTCTTGACGATCACCTGCACATCGGAAAGATCGGGAATGGCATCAAGCGGTGTTTGCCGCAACGACACGAGACCTGCCGCAAAGAGCAGCAAGGCAAAAATGATCACCAGAAACCTGTTCGCTATAGACCAGCGGATGAGCCCCGTAATCATGGCGCTGTCTCCATCTGGTGGATGACATATGGATTGCCTTCATGCTCGCCGATTGAGAATTGAACGCGCGCGCCGGGCTCGAAGGCACTGAGATCAACGCTTTTCATGACGGTGAAGTTCATCGTCATTGCCGACATGCCGAGCGCCGGGATCGGACCGTGATTCAACCTGACTTTGCGATGCTCAGGCATGATTTCTTCCAGAACGCCTTCTGCCTGCGCCATCATTGGTTCGTCCATGGACATGGTATGCGCTGAATGATCTGTCTCTTGGTCTTCGGCATCACTAGCCGCATGATCATGGCTCATCCCTTCATCATTTGATGCCTGCTCGTTCATCTTCATCGGCGCAGCCGTTTGAGAGGGTTCGAGCCGCAGACTGGCCCCGGCAAAACTGCTTTCAGAGTCGATCAGGAATTGGCCGGATGCGACAACGGTTTCGCCCGCATTGAGGCCTGAGAGGATTTCGACCTTGCCGCCCGATTCCATGCCGCTGGTTACGGCGGCAGGTTGGAAGCGTCCATTATCAAGAGCGAGGATAACGCGCTCTTCGCGCCCGGTACGGATTAGCGCTTCGCGGGGAATGACCGTTGCTTCTGGACGCAATGGCCCTTCGATTTCCACCGTCATGAACATGCCGGGTTTAAGGTTTTCATCGGGATTGTTCAAAACGGTACGGACAGGCACCGTGCGCGTCACCGGATCAAGGTCTGGATAGATGTAATCAACGACGCCGGTGATGATATTGCCGGGCTCGAATTTTGATTCCGCCTTAACTGCGGCGCCCTTTTTGAGCTGGCCGGCATTGGCTTCAAAAACATCGCTCATCAGCCAGACGATGGACAAATCCGCCAGCGCCATAATCTCCGTATCGGGTTTTACAAACTGACCGTCAGCGACGTTCAGCGCTGTTACAACGCCGGTGATCGGCGCAAAAACTTTGACGTATTGATTGGTCTTTTTGGTCGTCTCGATTTCCTTGATTTGCGTCTGCGAAATACCGAGTGCGCGTAAGCGATCCCGGCTTGCGCTGACGATTTGCGCTCTACCGCTTTTTACGGCTTGCAGGAATTCAGCCTGCGCGTTGACAAGATCAGGTGAGTAAACTTCAAAAAGAAGATCGCCCTTTTTGACGGCCTCGCCCTCGGCACGCACCGCTAGCCGTTCGATCCAACCACTTGCACGCAAATGAATATGGGCGATGCGCTCCTCATCAAACATGATCCGCCCGACTGTATGAATGGGTGGGCGAAGCGAGGCTGTTTCTACCTTGGCTGTGCGAACGCCAATATTGTTGACGACCGAAGGATCAATCTGAACAGAGCTCGCATCAGCGCCGCCGGCATTATCCTGGCCTTCGTAGACCGGGATCAGATCCATCCCCATGGGCGACTTGCCGGGTTCGTCACGCCTGTAATTAGCGTCCATCGGCGCGACCCAATAAAGAATCTTTTTGTCGCTGCTTGCTGCTTCATCGACTGCATCGTTATTCGAAAAGGGATTGAATGTTAGAAATGCAGCGCCGCCAATCAGGACGAGCGCAGCAACAACGAGAATTTGATATGGGCGTTTCATGCTCGCTCTCCTGTCAAGAATAAAAGTTGTGATTGCGCCTGTGCGCGATCCACGCGCAGCCGACGAAGTTTTAGCTCGGTATCAAGTGCGGCAAGGCGTGAACGGATAAGCTCTGCAAAATCGGCAACCTGATTTTGATAACCGTCAAGCGCGGCATTGGCATTGGCCGTCGCACGGTTTACGACAACGCGTTCAAAGAGTTCCACGCGCTCGCCAAGTCGCTCCCAATTGGCATAAGTGCGGTCCAGCATTTTCTTCAGCTCAAGAAGCTTGGCGGCTCGGTCCATACGTGCTGCGGAACGGTTTTTTCGAGCAGCGGAGACACGCCGGTCCTGACGGTCCTTCGTGAACAGAGGCACATCAAAAACAATCATGGCCGAAGCAAAATCGGCGCGATTGCCACCCCGTCCGCCATAGCCAAGGTCAAGAGAAAATCCCGGCTTGTACTCCTGACGCGCGATATCAATGTCACGGCTGGTGACATCAATGCGCGCATTCTCGATAGTGACGCTTGGATGTGTCGCCAGCCGGTCTTCAATTCCTTGACGCGCCGATAATTCAGGCAAACTCGGGAAGGCGGTCGGTAGATCGCGCTGGGCTGGGCCTTCACCAATCAAACGCGCGAGGTCTGCCGTTAAAGCTTCTATCTGCCGCTCGACCTCGACAGCGCGATCATCGAGAAGGCTCAACTCCAGTTCAGCGCGCAATAGGTCCTGGTTTGAGTTCACGCCAGTGGCAAAGGACGCCTCGATAACTTCCACTAATTCGGCGACCGCCTCGCGTTTCTCAGCCACTGTTTCGCGAGCGCCGTACCAGTAATACAGCTCAAGCCAGATAGAGCGTGTATCAAGAGCGATCTGCAGTTCTTGCAGACGCCCGGCAGCGCGCTCGCCCTCAGCTTCAGCGTATCTTTTTTCTCGTGTCTTCGAGCGTGTCTTCCCGCGTGGAAAGCTTTGACGCATGCCGACCTGGACTTGCGTCATAGCCTCTTGCTCAAAGTCAAAAGTATCTACTGGAAAGTTAGCGAGGCCGACGCGAAGTTGCGGGTCAGGAAGCTGAGAGTCGGCAATTGCTCGTTCATCAAGTGCTTCGGCTCTTTCATTAAACCGCGTGACCGTCGGATCATTTGCGCCGAGCGCAATGGCGACTGCCTCATCGAGTTCAATCAGCTCAGCTGCCCAAGCCACTGGCGCTGCCAGCATTAAAAGGGCCGCGACACCGAGGCCAAGTAAATTGAAAGAGACTCCATTTGGCCCAATATGGCTAACGGTAGAGTATTTTTGTTGTTGTTTTGACGGCTTGTTGGCCATGTCATCCTCCTGCAAAGGTGGAAACGCGAAATCAACGCGCGAATTAAAAAAAATGCTCGCGCAATTTTTCGCGCGGCAAACATTCAATTTGCAGAAGGGAGGCTTAATTCAGGAGGAGCACATGCAACGCTACAAGGGACGTTCGCACCAGCGGCGGCGGCCCTCGATGCGGATATGTGGACACAACAAGAGACGCAATAGGCGTAATCGTTGTTTCCGAATTTTCTATGGCGGTAAAGGTATCGACACTCGGTGACGTCGCGACAACAAAACGGTCATTCGTTACGTCATCGATTGCACCGGCAAAGGTACAATCCGAACACTCTTGATCGTGGCAAGTCTCAACCGGATCGCTTGAATTTTGATGGTCACCTGCCGCCATGTCGCCAGATTCATGACCATGGCAATCTTCTTCGGCCATTTCTACAACCGGCGCCGCCATGGCTTGACCGCCAAGACCAAAACAACAGCAGATCGCCGGCGTCAGCACGAACGCCAACGCCAAAAATACGGTCAAAATCTTGGCCGGAGCCGAAGAAATCATTGATCTACGTCTTACCATCACTTATATAGGATACCCCACAGGGGTATTATTGTCAATGGCAACTACTAAACAGCAATCGTCCTTAAATCGTCTTAAGAGAATTGAAGGCCAGGTACGCGGCATTGCACGCATGGTCGAAGAAGATCGCTATTGCATTGATATTTTGCATCAAATTCAGGCGGTTAAATCTGCAATCGCACGCGCGGAAAGTGAAATCCTTAAGGATCATGCCTCGCATTGTGTGGCTGAAGCGATCAATTCAGGCAATCAAAAAGCACAAGCCGAGAAAGTCTCCGAACTTGTTGATTTGTTCGATAAGCTAAAGCGGTAAACTCTCAAATTTTGGCATCCAATCCGCAAAGGGTTGGTCAGGATCGCAAAGGGCTCGAAGGCTCTTTGCTCGTTTCCATGGTCGAAACCATGGTGCAGGTCCTTAGGCGGCATACGCCTGGTCGCGCTCAAACGGCGAAATCGTTTGGACATGGTTCGGTGCTGGTGGAGAGGTCATTCTCCAAGTCCAGCGAGTGATAGAACGGTGATACGTTCTACTGGTGCATGAAGGCTCAATGCCTGAAATGCGCCAAAGGCCGGAAAGGATGCAACGGAAAACGCGCAGCGGGTTTTCCTTGCCAAGATAGCGTGTACTACACGCACTATCTTGCAGTTAACGCGAAGCCTGAAAAACGCACTGCACTACATAATTTCTTCGTACTACAAACTGGTACTGAAGGTTTCACTGTCTGGAATTTGAATGCGTGGTTTGCGAGTTTCAATGGATCCACATCTGTCGTGCGAGTTGCCTGTCCTCCGCAATCGCGAGGTCGATATAGATTGCCGTCGTTTCAAGATTTGAATGCCCAAGCCAATACTGGATACGAGATTGTGGAATGCCGTTAAGGGCCGCAAGCACGCCGAAGGAATGACGTAACCCTTTCGCGCTGCATTTCGCCCCGGATATCTCTGCCTCTTGCATGACCTGTCTGACGCGTCGCCATCCTGTTGTTCGGCTGAAATTCCAAAGCGCAACAGACGCCCCACCATCGCCTCTATGTTGCGCAGCCGAGATGCCGTGAACCGCATCGAGGAAGGCAACAAACTCGCGAGGGACCGGCGCCATTCTAAAATGCCGGCTCTTAAGATGATCTCTCTTCTTAAGGGAGCGAATAATGACCATCGCATCGTCAAGGTCGATGTTCATGGCTGAGAGACCCAACGCTTCTGACGGGCGACACCCTGTCCAATAAATCATGAGAACGAAGGTTTGATCTTTGAGGTCTGGCAACAGTGCCACGGCCTCATAAAACCGCTTTCTTTCAGATCGATTGAGGTATTTACGTTCGCCTGTTGTCTCGCAAAATAGCGACATACGGTTGAATGATGGCGTGCCGTGCGGCATGGCGCGTGAGTCCTTGGGCCAGTATGCGGTTACAGTTCACCACGAACTGTTTCAACGTTCACACTCCTCAAGGTTGCCGCCGATTACCGGCTTGTTTTCGAGATAATTTTTAAGCTTTAGCCTTCCAATACATTAATTGAAGCCCTTGAATAATCAAGCGTTGAAACAGTTCGTGGTGTTTTGTTTCAAGAAATGCGTTGAGATAAACAACGTATTCAAATTAAATCTAATCGCAGCATCCGTTATATTTACAATAGGATGCTCCCCCCAAGATGCGGCGGCGGAACCGAAACCAGACATCTTTAAGAGTGAAACATTTTTGACTTGGGATCGCGACGCGCAAGAATTCTATATTCGAACATCTGTCGGCATGGCGGGCTTGATCGCCGCACGCAACGACAAAGCTCACGGTAAATGTTTAGAAGACTGGTATTTCACGGATGAAAGCGCCGCAAATTCGAGCATTATTGCCGTGATGAAAGATTACCCCGAATATCATCCGCGTGGTGTGATCGTCGCTGTCATGGAGAAACGCTGTGGGAGTATTATTTACGCGGAACGATAGGACTTAGATCGCGGGGCTCCCAGTATCGAATGAGCTTTCGGCCTTGGGTTGCGTCAATGGGGCGTCGATCTTCATTTCGCTCCTCACTTCAGAAGGAGCACGATCTTCGACGGCCTGTTGTATTTCCTCCAACCGTTCTAATGACGGCGGGTTGTCTTCGTCCTCCAGCTCATTTTGCGCGGCACCGAGTACATCTACCTGATATTCTCGCAGTTCATCTACGCGCTGCTTAGCGCCGGTGTAATCATCGTAAGATGGACTATCGTCAGGCCATAAAATTCCGTCAGCAATCACCACATCAACAATAGCCCCCTCTTCCGTCCGCGCATTCCCATCCTGATCTTTGAATACGATAGTACCGTCTGGAAGACGCGCTGCTCGTTCCAGTATTTCTTCAAGCTCTCGCTCTGTTTTCGACAACGCCCTTTGTGTCGCGGCTTCTACTCGTTTGAGTAGGTCATCGGTACCTTTGTAGCGGGCCGCATATTCGGGGTCTTGCAGCATGGCCTGTAAGTTGCTCAAGAACTCAATGGTGTTATTTTTCTTCCGTTGACGCTCTGCTTCCATGTCACGCCTGCTCTCATTGAAGAAGCGTGAAATCCGGCCTGTTTCCGCACCAGCCAATTCATTCTGTAGGTCGTCAAAGTCCTGCGCTCGCCGTGCGTCGGCTGCGCTCAAATGAGATTTATTGCTTGGATCAAAATCACTCGTCATTACCACCCTATTTTCATCGGGTTTTGTCCCGAATTTTTGTCTGCCTTTATTTTACCAAATCGAACGACTCGCTGTCAAAAACAACGCAAGCATAAATATGTTCTTGACTCGATGTTCTATTTTTGTTCTTTATGCTGATTATATTGAATAAACGTATGGAGTAATTTTATGACCAATGAATTTTTAAGAGTAAACGGCGGAGATTTAATTCCGCTCAATACAATCAAACGCATCCGCAAGGTTACAGATGAAGATCGAAAATCATTGTCTGCTCTTGGGCCGCAAGTTGACGCTAATAGATTTATGACCCGGCTTGAATTTGCCGATGGACGCAAAAGCTACGCGAATGAAGCCATTTCGGATTTTCACATACAAGGCGTAGCGCTTGTTCAAGTGGATGATGGGGCATTTATCCCATCCGACAACATCATCAAGGCGCGAGATTTGAGCGCCGAGGATCGCCGCGTGATATCAGATAAAATAGGACGGGATTTACGCGAAGATTTTTGTGCCAGCGTTGAAACTAAAGCTGGCCGGATTCTGGTCACCATTAACGCTGCCGAAGTAATGCGCCGAACAGCTCACCCGACGATAGAGACCTGACGAACTTACTGCGTAGCCCTCTTCTGCGTAGCCGGGGAAACAGGCCGACACATTGTCGGCCTGTTTTTCCAATTCGCATAGTTGGTCTCATTTCAAATGTGTTCGCTATCAGCTAATCACTAGGATCGAAACTTTAGTGAATCGCGAGTATGCTTCCTTTGCCGCGTCCGGTAATACCGGAAAATTGATTTAAAATTGGGTCATGGCGCACATGGCTATCTAGAATTGGTGATTTATGGCAGCGCAATTAGAAATATCAGAAACCCTTAGTGGCTTTTCCGCCCCGAGCGCATTGATACCTGGTGAGGATTCAGGAATTGCTCCGTTTGCATCACTTGAACAGTATTTTGGTCCAGATCAGTTGTACGCACTCGGATACAGATATTTCGTAGGTGATTCTGTAGGGATTCCTCAAGACTATCTCCGTGCTCAAGATTACTTCCTGAAAGCGATAAAACGAAACGGCGGACAATACTCCCCCTCGGAGGTTACTCTTGGTTATATGTTCGCGACCGGTTTAGGGGTTGAAAAAGACTACACTAAAGCCGCCGATTTTTGGCGCAAGGCCGCGAACAAAGGTCATCCCAACGCACAACACAATTTTGCAATGCTTTATGACATGGGCAAAGGCGTCGAGCAGAGCGATGAACGCGCAACTCAATGGTGGCTAAAGGCTGCCGACTTGGGACATGAGGTTGCAATGTTCAATCTTGGCCTGCGCTACACTAATGGCATCGGGGTTGAGAAGGATTTGTTGGCTGCAGCGGGTTGGTACGTGATGGCCTCGAACCGAGGGCATATCGAATCTCAAGCCAATTTGGCGTATGCCTTACTCGTTGGTCTAGGTATCCCGAAAGATGAACCAACTGCGATACGATTGCTACAGAACGCTTCGGAGCATGGCTCTCAGCAGGCTCAGAGTTACCTTGCAAGTTGCTATTTGGGCGGTACCGGCGTTGAACAAGATTCGAGTAAAGCAGTTTTTTGGTTTAACAAAGCGAGCGAACAAGGTCACGTTGACTCGCAATTGAAGCTTGCTGCAATTTTTCTGGAAGGCGCAGAAGGCATTGAGAAATCACCTGACATAGCCGCCAAGTACTACCATTTGGCTGCCGAAAATGGTTCAGCCATAGCCCAACATAACTTAGCCGTTCTTTATGAAACCGGATTGGGCGTTGAAAAAAATATTCAAACTGCGAATGAATGGCAGGAAATGGCCACAAAGTCCGGCATTAGCGATATTCCCGACCCGGACGATATCTCAGATAATCACTCGCAAAAGCGGCATAAGTGGGTTACTATTCCGTATGGGAATGATACTATTTCCGAGAGTACAAATGAAAAAGAAGCAATTGAAACTGCAACCTCAAGCGTGGCGGCACAAGCGCCAAATTATTTGACTGACGACGTAACGAATGAGACTATTTTAGAAAAGGATGCCTTAGCGACATTGTTTTCGAAAGCAAACAGCATTGCGGCTACACTACCCCGTGGACGCCCATCGCGAAAATCTGGGTACGAAAAACCGATAGATGCTAGTGTTAGGATTGATCCAAAAACGTACGAATGGCTGTCACGCAAAAGTCCTGAGCCTCGACGATTTATCGCATCCCTGTTGTCGGCGTTACGTCAGGCTGATGAAGGTTCTGATGGACCGAACGCGCCTTAAGCCAAAAGATACAGTCAATTAAAGTGCATTGCACTTAATTGACAAAGTGCAATGCACTTTCTATATATCGCCTATCAACGGAAGTCATTGCAACGCCGTTGAAGTCTGGCGGTCATTGTGGCGACGAATTCCCTTGAAGAAATGGTTCGGTCTTTCCGGCCATCTGGTGCGATCCCAAGCGCCATTAACTCCCGCTGGCCATCAAGCCTGTGCACTGCGCGGGCTGCCGTCAAGCTTATTAACGGGAATATTGATGAGCGCAGCCACCGCGAAGAAGTGCTCTTTCAGGTGCTTGCCTCGCTAGTTGAGCGCGGGCTCCTGGATGTAAATGATTTCTGGGGGCCGCTAACAATCGAGCTTGAAGCGGAATTGCGCGTTCGCGCGAAGCTCTCCGCCGCAGACTATCAAGCCAAGACCGAAACCGCTGAGGTGTCGGTATGAGCGTGAAGGTCAACAGCACTGAAAACCATCAGGACATTGCGACGCCAGCAAAGCCAAGCGCAAACGCGAACGCCACTAACGCTCGAAACAGCGCACAGTCAGTCAAGGATATCAAGGACAGTAAAGAAGTTCTCGACATCACACACGAGAAGGATAATGACGAGCGAACCGGCCCTAGCGGCGAGGTCGGCAGCACAAAAACTTTTCATCTCGACAATCAAGTCAGTAGTGCGGAATTCATCAATATCCGCCTCATCAAGCCAACTGTTAAAAACAGTCTTGTTGAGGGCGGGCCGCGCCTTCACGTAAAGACCGGTGCACGAGAGGCGCTTAATCAATCGCTGGAAATGATGGGCGGTAATCTCGACCCTATCTGGCTCGTTAAATTGGGGAGCCCAACATCCGAAGGGTATCTTTATGAGATCGCAGATGGCGGAGGTCGTTTCTCATATCTGTTGGCAAACGGACATACCGAAATATATGGGCGCGTGCTTCCGTCTACAGGTGCTCTTGCAGAATTTGCAAAATGGTCAGCAAATTTCTCGATCACGAAGACAACAGCAGCCGAAAACATCCTTTCCATCGGTAAAATGTTTGCCGCATACGAAAAGCAAAGTGGAACTTCCGGTGCCACTAAAGGTGGTAGGGGCAAAAAAGGCACCGCATCAACGCTTGCCGACAAATTCGAGTTTTCCAAAAAGATTTTTAACGAGGGAAAGCGCCTGTTCGACGATATCGGAGAGGACGGCTTGCGCCTTCTCGGCCCAACCGGCTTTAACAAAAAAAGTACAATCGCAAAAGTGGCCAAGCACCCAAACAAGGGTGAACGCAAACGCATCATTACTTGGGCCGCAGCTAACCCAGGCGAAATAAGTTTCAAAAAAGCGTTGAAGGCCCTTGGTCTTAAGGGTGAAGCGCCCGTTCCGCCGCCCAAAGCTGAACTCAGCGAAGCAGAACAAATGCTCATGCTCGATGAATCCTGGGCCAAGGCTTCCGTCAAAGTTCAAAATCAATGGTTGGTAACAAAAGACCTGCGCCGCGTAGGAGCATCGGGCTCGAAACAAATAAATTCTAATCAACAGGAGACCAATGATGGCTGACGGATTTTTTCAGCCACGGCGAAAGTCAGTGGCGGAGTATGAAGCAGGCGAACTTTCCTGTCTGCGGGAAAATTCATCAAACTTGCGTGCAGCGTGCAACTCTGCAGAACTGAACAAGGCGGAATCATTCATTGACGCGCCTGAGCAAGCGGTGGTGGCTGCCGAGCGTCAGCTTCTATCCATTGTTGTGGCCGCATCAGCAATCATGCACGGTTTCACTGAAACCCGAAATTCCAACTTCACGGCCTATCGATACATGCAGTGGCTACACGGCGTTGTTCGCAACGCAAGAAAGCCTGATGCGCTAGATACGATCCTGCTGGCCATGGTGTTCACGTTACTGGAAGGCGGGTTCACAGCGGTAATGATGATCGCTGATGGTAAAATGACACTGATTGAAGGTGTCAGCTACGGCATGATTTTCGCTGTCGTTACAATCGTTGTCGGCTTGTTCGCCGGATATTTTCCTGGTCGTCATTTGCTCTATAGGCTTGGCTCGCCGGACCCCACACCCGCTGATACTGTCATTCGGGCTGGAGCTTGGGCCTGGTTTCTAATTCTGGTGCTCGGTCTGGTGGTGTTGATCTTCAATGCGGCGCGCGTTCGCGCCCTTGGCGGTCATGAACATATATTCGACTATTCCGAGGTCAGTTTCCTTGGCACGTTTGATGATGCAATCGCGATCATCATCATCGCCATTGGTCTAATCTCCAGTATGCTCGCAATTTGGAAAGGCATATGCGGTTTATCCGACCCAATTCCAGGTTACACGCAAGCGCGCCGCGAAGCTGAAGATGTCGTCAATGACAATGCTGAAGCGTCTACAGAGAGTGCCATCGATAGCGCATACGGCGTTGCCGACCCGTTATTAAACGATCTAGGACAGCGGATTGGTATCGTCACTGACGCACAGCGAAATGCACCAACTGAGATCGCTGATCTCAACAGTCGGATTGCAATTCACAACGACAATGTTCAATCGCGCAAAGAACGCCTTAAGGCGAAGGTCGAACGCGCGTGCCAAACGAAAGCGCTCATCAAAGGCGAGAAATGCGGTTGCCCGCCGACAATTAACGAGGCGGCGTTTGATGCTTTGATCGTTTTGCCCATCGCTATCGATGGTGCAGGCATTGATGTCCTTCAGACGCGATTAGAAACGCTTCGAGGATTATCAGAACGACTGATTGCGGCGCGTGAAAATGCGGTTGCCGAACTCCGTGGGGCCTACGCCGATTTTCTATCCAGCGCGCCCACACTTGACGTTTTCCCAGAAATTGGAGATTTCAATGCCTAAACATTCATCCTTTCATACGCGTGCCAGTGCACACCGCCACGTGAGAAATAAAAAAGACAACCCTCGCAAGATGAAACTCGCGTTGCTGGCGGGCGTGCCGGTTAGCGTTATTGTAGTTGGTGCCATTATTCTCAATCAGCAATTAGCAATTGAACAGCCGGATGAGCGTTATTGCTACGCACGTGATGACCAGCATCATGCCGCTATCGTAATCGATAATTCCTTCACGGCGGAATCATCGACGGCGCAATTTCGGAGTTATCGCACCGGTATGATGGCGGCCTATGATGATGCGCCGCCAAATGCACAGATTTCGATTTTTACGAGCGCCAAAGACGTCAACGCGGCGCTTATCGATCCAGTGTTCACGATTTGCAAACCGGCAGCAAGCGCCGCCGAACAAAAGGCAATGGGCACACCTTCAAAACCTTCGCCTTATCTGAAGAGAACGGCTGAAGACGCAAAACAGCAATATCTTGAAGCCGTCGAAAGTGTTCTTTCGGATGCAAGCAACTCAGCGAAACAATCCGGTAATAGCCCAATCCTTGAAAGGATGCAGGCGATTTCCCGCCACAAACTGTTTTCAGGCGAGGATCGCAGCCTTACGGTAATCACGGATGGCATTCAGAACAGTGAAATCGCGCGCTTCTGCGTTGTTAAAGGTGATATGCCTGCATACGCTGAATTTCAAAACCGTATGGCTTTTGACCACGTGCGCCCCAATAGCTTTAAGGGTACGGAAGTCAAACTCCTGCTGGTAGAGTTTGGCGAATTGCCTTCGGCAGGCGCGCCATACTGCAGCAATAATGAACTTCGCACATGGTGGCCTGATTATTACACTGGCAACGGCGCTGAAAACGTTGAAACCACCCGTCTGCCATTCGGGGCGGATGGGTAATGCCACAACCAAACCAGCAGCAGAGTAAATTCATTCCATCACTTGTGATGGCAATCGGTTCGTCGATGGTGTTGAGAAACTCAGGCCTACCGAATTTCCATACGCCTGAAATTGACGCTGTAGCTGCGGCGGCACTTTTCTTTTTATTCATGTCTGGCTGTGTGCTCCTCGGTGAGGCTTTCCGCATCGTCGGCGGCTTATTCGATATCTTACGCGCCAGAACACCTAAAGGGCTCAAAGGCACCGCCGGTTGGGTCAAACATCGCTGGCAGTACGGGCGCGATCTAATCCTTTTCGGCTGGGGCCCTTATTGGGGAACGCTTCGGCATAAGCCGATCTTCGCAGATTATGAGAGCGTCGCGTTGACGATCGGTCCCCCTGGCTCCGGCAAGTCGGTAGGTGTTGTCGAACCGATGGCGCTGGGCATACACGAGTCAAAGATTATTCCTGACTTCAAAGGGAACTTAGGCGTCATTCTTGGAGATGCGTTGCGCAAACGCGGCGAAGAAGTGGTTGAGATCAATCTGGGCGATGTTTTCAGTGACGAATATGGGCCATCCG